>JASFPE010000008.1:0-32293 GCA_050116155.1 Desulfobacterales bacterium | reverse complement strand
CACGATGATAACCTCTTTATCCGGTAGTTTCATATTTGTCTCCCGGCATAAATAGTCGATTGCCATGTTTTAATATGTCAGCGATCGCATGTTGATACAAGTTGGGCTGGCTGTCTTTTTGGCGTAACATATTCAGATAACTTGCAATAAATTCTCGGTATACCTTCAATACATATTCCACCAATTCTTCCGGCAGCCCCGCAATGTCACCCAGTCTTCTCTTGATGGCCGCTTTACACAGTTTTTCCAAAACGATGTCACGTTGGTTCAATACGGTCATGAAATTTAACCTATTGAAATTATATTAATTTTTAGTAATCAATGGCAACAAGTTATTGCTAACCACCTTTTGCTTCAGATTAATCCCGAAAGACCGTGAAACGCATTCCGGTTTCAGGCTGAAGGCTCTCCATGTTGAAGGGCTTCCACGATCAGTCCGTAGATGTGAAGTAGGTCTTCTTCGGGTAATACATCATGATCGCCTTGCCAGCTTTCTGCGATCGCCTCGTCAGCTATGCCCAGCTGCCGACACACGAGTCGCGCCTGATGCCAGGTGGGCAGCCACACCAGTTTTTCGGCAATCTGTTCGATCGTATCAAATATCTCGATAAATCTGGACAAGCTCAAAACGAAATAAATTCTGCCCGGAAAAGGGGAAGCGGGTTTGATGGATTCATCCGGATCCCACACAAAACATCCGACATGCGGCCGCCAGGCCAGGCCACATTTTTTCATTTCCAGGGCCCGCAGGCAAATGCGTTCATCAAAGGGCATAGGTGCCAAATCTTTCTCAGGATCAAATCGTTTCGATGCCATTTCGATGAAGTCCTCCTTAACCATTTATTCGGGTTCATATTAATTCTGTGTCTGGGGTTTTGATTCTACTAAATATTCGGTGACAATTTGACGCGCATCAAGACTCTTCGCACGGCGAACAAGCGGAAACAACCGGCGGCAATCATCCAGTGTGAGCTGTCCTGTGATCCGGATGCAGGCCAGTTCATCGTGCAGATGGGGAAATGTGCCCGCTTCTTCGGTCAGTTCCTCTTTTATGATGATTTTTAAATAAATTATCGACCTGGCGGCAAGCACCTGTTCCCGCATTGTGGCGGTGATGTTTGGATGAAACATATAAAGCAGGGTCAACTGATCCCCCGGTCCATAGAGATGGCCTTTCTCCTTCATTGTTTTCAGAGCAGCATCTGCTAAAAATACCGGTCGTAGCCGTATCTGTGACGACACCTGTTGCCGAAGCAGCCGCCACAATGGATAATGAATTACACCGGCTTCAACATAAGAAGAGGGATATTTTCCGATCAGGGTCGCCAGTTCCTGGGCCCGTAATGAATCTCGCAAACGAAACCGCGCAGCATCCATGCGGGCAAACTGTTTTATGGCCGCAATAGTCTTATCGAAAGATTCGTGCATGACCGTCTCATAGTAAGCTAAAAGCGCTGCGGTGGCATTGCGCTCTGCAAGATACACTGGATGTTGAAGCGAATCTTTATTCAGCTCGCCGGGTCCGTGGCCTTCAGCGAAGAACTCGTGAATGGCGATAAGGCTTTCTAAAAAAGGTTCGACCTGAAATATTTTTTTCCCTTTCCCATGAAGTTCGCGCAGCAGGCAACACATACGCCGACTAAATTCAAGGTATTCGACATCCAGATGGCCCAAATAATCATCAACCGAAACCACCCCCTGAAGCATCTGTCGAAAATCTGCCGTCGGCGGTTCTTCTAAAAAAATGGCCTCGTGGCGTTGCATCAAATCAGAAATCAAGGGTATCATTTCCGGTCTGTGCACTGAAAGCCCTAAGGTGACCTGCTGCATGGTTGTTATAGACCTTCTTTGGTTATAATTTCAAAAAAAAACTGTCTTTACCTATGCCAAAATTGCATTAGAATATATCAATGCATTGGACAGATAAAACAAATTTTCGACTTACGCTCTTTAATCTACATGTTGCTCCTGGGTGAGGTGGTGCAAAATGGCAAAAATAATTATGGCTGTGATGGTTGCCATCGTCGTGTTCTCGGTATTCGGCGGCAAGGATGCCCTGTCTATGGATTTACGTCAATTTCAGTGGAAAAATCGCCTATTGTTTCTTTTTACCCCGCAACGCAGCGATCGGTTTTTCAGTGACTTGCTAAATGAGATTATGGCCAATAAAAACGAAGTAGAAGACCGGGACTTGATCGTTTTTGAGATTCTCGAGTCTGGACCATCTTTCATGGATAGCGTTAGCCTCGATGCCCAAACGGCTGCAGCGCTTCGGGAGAAGTTCGATGCTCCCCCCGGACGCTTCACCGTCATCCTTGTGGGTAAAGATGGCGGGGTGAAATTGAAGCGTCACACAGGGACCCGATTAAACGATATTTTTGCTTTGATCGATGCCATGCCTATGCGCCAGGAAGAAATTCGCCAGAAGTCTCAATGATTCTGATTGGTTGAAATATTTATGTTTATATTGCCGGCATATCGGCCGGCCACATCTTCTTCGATGCAATCATCATTGACCTTTACAGGGTCAGATAAATGATCAGGGTTCGTGTTGATAGGACAGAGAAACTTATCTCCTTTAGAATCCTTTAAAACGATGAATGTATTATTATCTTCTTTGGCCATATGCTCGTCCTCCCTTAAAATTGTCGTTTTTACAGCGTGTGTTTTTGAATAAATTATGGAATTCCTCCTTCAACTTCGCCGAATCGTTTTCGTAAATTCTCGACTCTGCGACGGTTGACTCCCAGATCGCTATATCCCACACGAGAGGCCGATTTGACGTGGATTACTTTGTTGCGATCATCCAGGTAAAATTCCACATCATCGACAAATCGGAAAATGGCCGAAACAAATTCGGCCCGAATAAAATCTTCTCCAGACGCCACAACGCGAACTCGCTTTAAGGAATAAAGTATTTTCAACAGCCTTTCGTGTGCCTCCGAGGCTTTGCCCACAAATTGTAACGGTTGAATAAAATGTTTCGAATCCGTATCCACTGATGACACGCAGTTGGGCGTTTTCGGGCAAGGGGTCATCTTTTCCATCATTGCATTCATCGGTTTGTTTGCGGTTTGCAGTCAATCATCCGGCTTATTGTGCTCAACCCTTATCAGCTTTGCGGTATTGAATCCCCATCCGTTGGCCTTGGAGATCAAATCTGCAAAAACGGCCTCGTCCAGCGTTGTGTTTCTCGACAGAATCCACAGATAGGAACGGCTCGGACCGGCTACCATGGAGTAGCCGTAGTCTTGTCTGTCCAGCGCAATAATGTGGTATCCGCCGTAAAACGGTCCGAAAAACGACACTTTCAGACTGCCGACGTTCTCTTCTTCAAGAAAACGGGCATGCCCTTCGATCTGCTTCCACTGGCCAGACTTGGTGTTATACCCTTTGTTGAGGACCCGTATTCCACCATTTTCTCCTCTCGAGTAAGTGGCGCTGACATTGGTCAGGTGGCGTTCGAAACTATGGTCCAACCTGGCAATTTCGTACCATTTTCCCAAATACCTTTCGGCCTCAAATCCGGTGACCGGCTTCAGATTTTCAGGAATTGCGGTGCAACCCGCAATCATGACAGTTACCATAAAAGCTGCGATGATTATATTGCGAATCATTTTTTAACACCCTTAGGCTCAAAGTTATCAGTTATAGTTTTTGTCCCCAAACCGCATATAGGGGATCTGAGAACCGCAGATCCGGATAATACTTATCTTCTCGCGGGCGGGGCAATCCTCTTATAGAATAAGTCTGCAAATCTTTGAATTTTCCGGATCGGATGAAGTATTCTAAAACCAGCCCCATGCGCTCGAATTCATGTATATCTTTCCAGATCTGTATGGCCTTGGTAGGAAAATACCGATTGGAAAAGGTGATCACGAAATTTCCATTCGGTCTGAGAACTCTCGCAATCTCGTCGAAGACCGCCAATGGATGAATCAGATACTCTATCGAAACCGTGCATGTCACAACATCGAAATGATCTGATTCAAACGGCAAGACCCCATTTTTATTCAGATCCTGGACCACATAATCATGCAGCTGCGGGTTTGTCTGAAGCTCTTTCGCATTCAGACCCAGACCGGTGCTCTGTGCAAACTTTTTCTTATGTGGAAAATGAGACTGCCAGCTGCTCATTAAATCCAGAACGCGCATACCGTCATCCACGAATCTGTCGTAGGTATTTCGGACCATTTCAATGGCAGTATCATCGATGTGTTGCACAAGTCTGGGCTTGCTGTAAAATTCAGAATCCGGAGTGATATCGTCCCGGTAAAATGATTCCTCGCAAAAATAGTCGGTCTCATTATTTTCCCAGCGGGCCTGCATGCCTGGTCCTGAAGTCAGTGTTTCGATCCAATCGAGACTGCTTCCACCGCGTTCGATATTTTTCTTTTCGACCCGCCCGATGATGGTGGTTAACTTCAGGCTTTTCCCGGACAAGGGATGATTGAGATCCACCTGCAAATAACCATTGTTCAGGTTGACAATCCGAAACGGTTCGACATTTTCCTTGAACACATTTGCGATACCTTTCAGGATTCCCTTGGGGTAATACCGCCCCTGGCGTGGTTGATTCATCGTGTCGCTGTCGAAGTTGCGATCGAACTGCCTGGCGTCGATCCTAAATATCTTCTTTGGGTCGGCCGCGGGCAGAATTTCGTCCTGATCTAAGCTCAGCTCTATCCGGTCTCCGGAAGATTTCGTCATCATCGAATTCAATAAAACTGGTGGAAAGTGGTCGCGCCAGACGTTGACATTGCTGGCCTGGTAGCAGTCGGTGTGCGAGGCATAGCCGCTTTTCCACTTGAGATGGAACATCAAATCAACAATACTGTCTGTGTCTATCCTGTTCATTTCTAACCTTCCTTTTCTGCAAGCAAACGTATCTGTGACGCGACCACTTATGTCATATCTTGTTAGGGTATAATCTATACATACTCAGACCAAAAACAATGGGAGAGGAGTAGGGTCGTAATGATAGGTGAAAACTACTAGGAAATGGATAGCAGATATGACCTCAGGTTGGCCTGTTTGCCTTTCAGGCCGAATTTATCGCGCAGATTCTTACGGTGAAAATTCACGGTTGCCTCAGAAACATTCAGAATGTCGGCAATCTCTTTGCTGGTCTTACCGTCTTTCACCAGAGCGGCCACCTGAATTTCCTGGGGCGTCAATAGAATTTTGGCATTGGTAAATTTTTGAAGCAGGGGGGATATGATATTGTTGAGATGGTTTTCAATGATTTCCGCAAGGGTTTTATCTTTGGGCCTCAATCTGGAATTCTTCAGTTTTTCAACATAAGGCAGGACCAATTCTTTGACATTGGACAGTACCTTTTTCTCAAGCTCCACGCGATCATCTTCACGTTGCTTGAGCAGCACCTTCAGTGCGATATTGGTTTCCTCGAGGCTTTGTTTTTGTTCTTCGAGTGCCTCGCGGCTTTTTCTCAATGCCTCTTCGGTAAGCTTTAAATCCGTAATTTCTTCATGGCTGACCACCACCCGGACAGGCCTTTCGGCGGGCATTCGAATCGCCCGCAGATAGTACCAGTGTTTGCTGTCTTCGGAATGACACGGATAATCTATTAAAAATTCTTTTAATTCGCCCCTGATGACAGCGCGAATGCCATCGGCAACCTGACGAGCAATGTGCGCATCGCTCCCGCTGGTGGCGTCGCAGATGTCCAAATAATTGATGCCGCTGTAATCAAAGTCTTTCGGTACACCGCTTTGAGTTGAGAAATTTTGCCAGGCACGATTGGTTTCCAGGATGACCCCATTTTCATCCAGGATGGCAATGTGAGCCGATAATGAATCCAATACGGTTCTGGCCAGTTCTTCTGAAAAACTCAGCGGTTCGATGTTTGGGGTTGAATTTTTCGTATTCGATTTCATGGTTTTGATTTCAGCCCTGTGGTTTCTGAAAAGAAGATGTCAGAAGATATTACATCTCCCGGGAGGTTGCAATAAATTTTGGTTGCAAAATGATAAATCGCCCCCTGCATCAGGATGAGAATACTCATGGCAGGCATATAATCCAGGCCGAATTGGCGATTGATTTTAAGTTGATTTCATGCTTAAGTGGATAACCACTGTTTATAATTTTCCCTTTGTATAAAATGGCTAAATTCATAAAATCAATCTCATCTTTTAAGCCGGTGCTTTCACTGATCCGTTGGTTTGATTCTGAGGCGGGTCTCGAATCCATATCGGCGGATCACCAAAAGAAAGTAGATTGGTTCAGGATTTTGCCGTTTGTGTTTCTTCACGCCATGTGCCTCGGCGTTATCTGGGTTGGCTGGAGCTGGACGGCCGTTATCGTTGCACTTCTGCTTTACGTCATTCGCATGTTTGCGATCACCGGCTTTTACCACCGCTACTTTTCTCATAAAGCCTTCAAAACCAATCGATTCTGGCAATTTATCTTCGGCGTTTTGGGCAATTCTTCGGTTCAACGGGGACCGTTGTGGTGGGCCTCACACCATCGGCATCATCATCGCTATGCCGACCAGGAGCAAGATGTTCACTCCCCGGTTCAGCACGGGTTCTGGTGGAGCCACATCGGCTGGTTAACGTCCAGATCAAATTTTGCCACCAAAACGAAATACGTTCAGGAATGGATGCAGTATCCGGAACTGCGCTGGATCAACAGGTTTGATACGGTGATCCCCATTTTACTGGCAATTGGCCTTTTTATTGTTGGGAGCCTTCTCGAGCGATACGCCCCCGGCCTCGACACCAGCGGTCCCCAATTGCTCATCTGGGGATTTTTTGTTTCCACCGTCTTCTTGTTTCACGGCACGGTGACGATCAACTCGTTTGACCATATGTATGGTACCCGCAGATTCGACACCCCGGATACCAGTAGAAACAATGCTTTTCTGGCTTTGATTACCCTCGGCGAAGGCTGGCATAACAATCATCACCGATTTTCAGTATCCGCACGGCAGGGCTTTAAGTGGTGGGAGCTAGACATCACCTATTATCTTCTGGTGCTGCTGTCCTGGCTGAAAATCGTGAGAGATTTGCGGCCGGTACCCCAAAAGTTTTTGGCGGCGTCTCACCGCAAAAGCTAAGGGGGCCGGTATCTCTATTGATAATTCTCAATCCTAACAGAACAGGAGCATGATTATGCGAATTGCCGTCATCGGTACCGGGATATCGGGGATGACCTCGGCCTATTTACTCAGTGAAGATCATGAGGTCGTCGTTTTTGAAGCCAATGATTATGTCGGCGGGCACACGAATACAGTGGACGTGTCCTTCAACGGGGATCAGTATGCGGTGGATACGGGGTTTATCGTTTTCAATGAAAAGACTTATCCGAACTTTGTAAAGCTGATGAAGCGCCTGGGCGTTGAATGGCAAAACTCGCTGATGAGCTTCAGTGTGCAATGTGAAAAATCCGGATTGGAATTCAGCCCCAGTACACTCAATTCTCTTTTTATCCAGCGGCGTAATCTTGTGCGGCCATCTTTTTACCGCATGTTATGGGATGTCACCCGCTTTAAAAAGGATTCCGAAGCCCTGCTTGAATCGGATGACTATGACCTGACGCTCTTAGCCTTTTTAACCGACAAAGGTTATTCGCAGGCCTTTATCGAGCATTTCATCATTCCCATGGGCGAAGCCGTCTGGTCGGCGGATCCGGTCAAATTCAATGAGTTCCCGGCGTATTACTTTGCCCATTTTTTTAAAAATCACGGGTTCTTGAACATCAAAGACCAGCCCCAATGGCTCACCATCAAGGGTAGATCCCGACAATACATCGGCCCGATTACGCAACCCTATGCCGATCAGATCCGGCTGAACTGTCCGGTCGCAAGCATTCGACGCAACCCGGATTATATAGAAGTTAAGCCCCGGGACGAACCGGCAGAAAAATTTGACCGGGTGGTGCTTGCCACCCACAGTGATCAGACTTTAGCGATGCTGGTCGACCCCACGGATAACGAACAAAAAATTTTGGGCGCAATCCCTTATCAGGAAAACCATGCGGTATTACATTCGGATGAATCCCTGCTACCCAGCAAAAAAGTGGCCTGGGCCAGCTGGAACTATCACATCCCGAAAGAAGATCTCGGGCGGGTCGCCGTAACTTACGACATGAACATATTGCAGAGCATCGGGGCGCCACGCGAATTATGTGTTTCATTAAATTTATCGAAGGCCATTGATCCGGCAAAAATCCATCAGGAGATGATTTACCATCATCCGGTTTATGATCCGGCCAGTCTGGCTGCCAGAAAAAGCCATAGCGAAATCAACGGCATCAACCGCACTTACTACGCCGGTGCCTACTGGGGTTATGGTTTTCATGAAGACGGTGTGAGCAGTGCGCTGGAGGTGTGCAAGCACTTCGGCAAAACCCTCTAAAACCGGCTTCCAATGCTCATCTTTTGCCCGGTGGCCGCGTTGCGAGGGGGTTCTAAATGCTTATTTTTCGCGGCAAGATGCCGCTCCCACTAATATAGTGGAAAGCTGGTTGTAAACCACATGATGATTGCAATTAGACGTGGGAGTGGCTTCCAGCCACGATCTTTACGCTGAGCTTTAAAACGACCAAGCGCCTTGGCCTCGAACAAAACCTGGGCTTTGGAAGCCGGTTTAATGGTCTCATGTTTGACAAATCGAACAGTCATTCATTCTGCAGTGACTGTTGTGTGCTGACTTTTAGAACTTTATGGTTATGTTAGATACAACGAATTGACTATCTACCCATTTATCGCCTAATTTGCTATGTACAGTTGCATTTATGAAGGAACCATCCGGCACCGGCGATACAGACCGCGAGCGAACATGTTTCAATATCGCCTGTTTTTCATGTTTCTCGATTTGGCCGAGTTGCCGACCCTCTTCGATATTCATCCGTTATGGTCAAACGAGCGGTTCAATATTGCCTGTTTTCGCCGTCGAGATCACTTCGGAGATCCAGAAATTCCGCTGGACCAGGCGGTTCAGGATCTCGTTGAAGAACGACTGGGAAATCGACCCAACGGTCCGATTCGGCTGCTGACCCATCTGAGATATTTCGGACATTGTTTTAATCCGGCCAGTTTTTATTATTGCTACGACCCGACGGACACCCGGGTTGATACCATTGTTGTTGAAATACATAATACCCCCTGGGGAGAGCGCTATTGTTATGTTTTAGGTGCTGAACATAACGAACATCCAATCACAAACTGGCGGCGTCATCAATTTGCCAAAGCATTTCATGTGTCGCCCTTTATCGAAATTGACATTCATTATGATTGGCGCTTTCGGTTGCCGGATGATGCCATTCGGGTACACATGATTGATTACGAAAAAGGAGAAAAGCTGTTTGATGCCAGCCTGGCACTCCAGCGCCGCGAAATCACCAGACGGACCTTGACACGGGTGCTGATTCGATATCCGGTCATGACCGGCAAAGTTGTCACCATGATTTACTGGCAGGCATTGCGTCTGATTTTAAAAAGGACGCCATTTTTTGCCCATCCCAATAAAAGAGAACCTTCAGGGGAAAGGGCCCTAAAATGACAGAATTAATTATTCCATCTGAGGCACCCGAACTCAGCAAGCTCAAAGAGCGACCTGTGGATCGCATGGCCCGCAGAGCCATATTGTCTTTGCTAAAAAAGATAGTCCACGGCAGGATAACGGTCGTCGAAAATGGTCATCGCCACCTTTTCGGTGAACAATCGGATAAGTTCTCTTTACAGGCCGTTATCACAGTTCATCATCGTCGGTTTTATACACGCATTTTGTTCGGTGGCAGTATTGGTGCTGCCGAGGCCTATATGGATAAATTGTGGTCGGCAGATGATTTGACCATGGTCATGCGTATTTTGGCCCTGAATCAGAAAGCCTTTGAAGATCTGGAAAAAGGCCTCGCACGCGTCACGGCGCCGCTGAACAAGTTCTATCATTTTCTGAGGAAGAATACGAAAAAAGCCAGCCGCGAAAACATCCTGGCCCATTATGATCTGGGTAACGATTTTTATTCGCTGTTTCTGGACGAAACCATGACCTATTCCTGTGGGATCTTTGAGCATGAAGAAAGCACCCTCAAGGATGCCTCGGTTGCAAAGTACGATCGCATATGCCGCAAACTGCAATTGGAACCCGGCGACCGGGTTGTGGAAATCGGCACCGGCTGGGGTGGCTTTGCTGTGCATGCTGCCCAAAATTATGGCGCGCATGTAACCACCACCACGATTTCCGACGAACAGTATCAATTTGCCCAAAACCGCTTCAAGATAGCGGGACTCGAAAATCAAGTCGAGCTATTAAAAAAGGACTACCGCGATCTTGGCGGCCGATTTGACAAACTGGTTTCCATCGAGATGATCGAGGCCGTCGGCCATCATTATTTGAATGCCTTTTTCCGAACATGCAGCCGATTGCTGAAAGATGACGGCATGATGGCGCTGCAGGCCATCACCATCGGCGATCAGATATTTAATCGCCACAAGCGATCGGTGGATTTCATCAAACGTTACATTTTCCCCGGCAGCTGTATCCCCTCGATCACCGCCATCAGCAAGGCCATTGCCAGGGCCACCGACCTGCGACTGGTTCATCTGGAAGACATCACCCCGCATTATTCCAGAACCCTGCGTGAATGGCGTAAGCGTTTTTTTGCCAATATCGATCGATTGCGAGCTTTAGGATATTCGGATACCTTTATTCGGATGTGGGAGTATTATCTTTGTTACTGTGAGGGCGGTTTTGCCGAAAGATATATCGGAGATGTGCAGATGTTATTTTCGAAGCCGTTATGCCGGTGTGAAAAAATAATTTGCGAGTTCTAGTAGATCAATAAGCTTCCTTAGCAGTATCCTTCAATTTATCTTGCAGCCTTGCAAGGTATTGTCCTATGTGAGGGGACAAAAAGTTCATCCGGTCATTTCACACTGAAATCTTGCGATGGGTTTCTGTTTATATTCGGCAAACTCCATCACCGATTCCAATTCTAAGTTCGGTTTGCCCTGGGCCATTCCCGCCAGAATAGAAAATTCAAAACAATCAACCTCCGGATTCACCTTTTTTGCGGCAGCTTCGATATGGTTGAGACCGTTTTCGCGAAAATCTTTTTTAAAATTATTCAATATTCTCTCGGCCTCATCGAGATCGGAAAAATGAAGAATACATCCGGGATATCGTGGCTGATCAGAATTGCCGTGAAACCAAATTTTTTCCTATAACCGGCGATCATGCCTAAAATGGCATTTCTTCGAATGGGATCCTGGCCGGTGGTGAGCTCATCGAAAAGAACGATCTTTGGGTCGGTAACCAGCGCTCGGGCCAGTGCGGTCCGTTTCTGCATCCCTCCGGATAGTTCCGATGGGTATTTATCAGTGACGTCCGTGAGTTCAGTCTGCTCAAGGCGGGACATCACCTTCTGCCGAATCTGATGATTGCTCAGGTTGTTGTTTTCCCGTAAGGGCAGGACCACATTTTCATAAACCGTTAATGAGTCAAATAGCGGGTTGTTTTGGAACATATAGCTGATTTGTCCCATGTAATCATACCATTCTTTTTTCCCCATTTTGCCAATAGGCGTGCCACGGTACAGTACTTGTCCCCAAAAGCTAGACATCGTTAACTATTATCTGGAAAAATTACAGACCGTGCTGTCATGGGGGATGAAGTTTGCTTATAGTTTAGGTAAAACTGTTTTCCATCTTTGCTTGAATCCCAGCATGGAAAGGTAGATACAATTCTCGGGATACGCCTTGTGAAGACTCCTCAAATTGCTCAGCGGATCAAAGTTTTTAGCAAGATTCTCATCTGGGCTGCGAATGCTCTTAAGAAAGAGTCCGACGTTTTTTGACATCCAGGCCTCAACCACCAGCGGGATGTCGAAGCTGAAGAGGGCGTCAACATTGGCGTCTTTTCCAATAACAGGCTGGGTGATTACGAATCTGGCACCAGCCTCGATTTTTCGTTTCAAGCGTTGTCCTTCCAATGGCATCTCGTTGTATTGATTGAAGGCCGCTCCGGTCTTAAAGGTTCCGGCATACTCCCGGTTGATATAGTGAATCAGATCGATGGATGTCACCACACTTTTTGATCCGCCGATACTTTTGGGATCGAGTTTCGGCAGCAGGGGGCCGCCATCTCCGCGCACGACCAGCAAGTATTCGATACCCAGCCGCGCTGCAGTTTTGAGCAATTCATCCAGTTCATCTTTGGTGTGAAATGTATTTAGATTCATCACCGCTCGTTGAGGAACGATGGGCAGGCCGGCCTTTTCGATCATTTCTGGGAAGCTATGGCGGGGCTGACCCATGGGATTGTCCGGCACGGAGACGCCCATTCCGTGATCGATAATTCGGAAGTAGCGTTCCGCAAACCGATTGGTTTCCATGCTTTTGAGCGCGCCGTCAGTTCTTTTTGGCGTCAGTATTTCAACGAGATAATCGCTATCTATCATGGCGGATTTTCCTATTTTACCTATCGGATAGCATCAGACGTATCAGATTGCAGCCGACGTAAGTTTCGAATTGGATTCCGAGAATTCTCAGGCCAAATAGTTTGAGATCTGACCGCCGTGATTATCGTTTGCCCAGCAGATAGTGGTACACCAACCATTCCTGCCCGTTGCGATATCCCCACAGCTCGGCACAGGCCATGAAGAATATGCGCCAGCGTTGTAGCCAGCGTTCGGCCTCCGTGGGCCCATAGACGTCTTGCATGATCGGCAAAATATATTTGCGGTTTTTATCCAGATTTTCCAGCCAGGCCTCGGCGGTCTTGCTATAATGCAGGCCGTTGACGTACCAGTGGTTTTCGACCATCATGTGATGCTGAAAGTAAAATAAAAGCTTAAACGAGGGCATTACGCCACCGCTGAAAAAGTATTTTCCCATCCAGTTGTCGTTTTCGGTTCCATCATAGGTGTATGTATATTTCCGATGACAGAAAATGTGTAAAAATAATTTACCTTCAGGTTTCAGCCACTGGCTGATATTTTGCAGCAGCAGCGGCCAGTTGCGCATATGTTCGAACATTTCAACGCTCACCACGCGATCAAACTGCCGGTCGATACTGAAATGATTCATATCTTCTGTGATAACGGTGACATTATCCAGATGTCGTTTAGCACATCTGGCGTTTATAAAATCTGCCTGGGGTTTTGAGTTTGATACGGCCACCACCCGGCTATGGGGATAACGTTTAGCCATCCAAAGGGTTAGTGAACCCCAACCACAGCCCAGCTCGAGGATCTCCATGCCATCTTTCAATTCCGCTCTTTTACTGGTTAGCCCGAGCATTTGGGCTTCGGCCTCATCCAGATCATTGACCCCTTCCGGCCAGTAACATCCGCTGTACTTAAGATGACGGCCGAGAACATGCTGAAAAAAAGACGGGGGGATCTCATAGTGCTGTTCGTTGGGTTTTTCCGGCTGGATGGCAATCGGACCATTGCGCATCGTTTCAATGAACTGTAAAAGTGCTTTGCCTTGATCTTCGATGTTTCTGCGGCTTTCAGCTTGCAGGCGTTTTTTATCGAGCCTGCGAATGCCGAAGCGAATCAGCTTATCCGGCAGGATGCCCCGATCTGAAAGATCAACCAATGAGATCATGAGTTCTCCTTTCTGGGAAACCAGGGAATAAATGCATTGGTATGCTTAATATAGTCTTTATATCCGGGACGTCTACCTGAAATTGATTTTTCCGTAAGAGGGATACCCGTCATTTTCAATAAAACGACTGTAATCACCAGCGGGCTGATAACCGTCCACCAGCTGTTTGGTGTGGCAAGCGCAATTAGAAAAATACCCCACCAGATCAGCGATTCACCAAAATAGTTTGGATGGCGGCTATAGGCCCATAGGCCCTGATTCATGACCTTGCCTTTGTTATTGGCGTCGGCTTTAAACCGGGCGAGTTGAAAGTCGCTGACAGATTCGAAGAAAAAACCCAGCAACCATAAAGCCAAGCCCAGGAAATCAAACCCGGAAAGGTGGTCAGGAGTCGAAGCGATCTGGCCGATTTGCAGCGCCAGGGAGATGACCCACAAAAAAATAGCCTGGAGAATAAAAATTTTAAATAGACTGACGATCCAAAAGCGCTTGCCGCTGGCCTTGCGCCAGGAACCATAGCGCGGGTCTTCTCCCGCCCCCCAGTTGCGGCACGATAGGTGCCCTGCCAATCGCAGGCCCCATAATGTCGTCAGCACGACGATGAGTACTTTTCTTAAGTGATAGCCCTCAGCCATGAAAAAAGTGATCCAGGCCACCAGAACAAAACCAAGCCCCCAGAGGGTGTCCACGACGGTGACGTTGCCGAACACCAGGCTGAGCAGCCATCCGATGAACATCATGGTTAGGAGAGCAACGAAATTCCAGCCAATAATTGTAAGGGTAATTTCCATAATATTTTTCTAACCCGGACAAGCCGGAGCTTAAAAATCAATCACGAAAGCGCGAAGGGACGAAATCACGAAAGTTAAATACAATAAATTTCGTATCTTCTTTATTTCGTGGTTTCGTGATGAAAAACCTTTTTTGAGAGCATAAATTTCCTTTGAGACGCTAAAATTAGTTAACTGCTGAGCTATGCTAGCGTTTGAGCCGGATTCAATGGGTTAAGCACCGGTTCTCCTTTTTGCCGCAGTACAATTGCATTGCGAATGTTTTTGTGGACCTGACTGTCGATGGGATATGCCATGGCAATCAGGAAAGCCACGATATTACAGATCGATGGCACGAGGGCGTACAGCGCCCGAAGCGTAAACTGGACCTGTTCGGTCTGTTCGACATTGGGCGTATAGCCGGCCATTCCAAGTGCTGCCAGACCGACGCCGACCCCCAGAGCCGCTGCGAGTTTTTTTGAAATAGACCAGAGTCCGATGTACTGCCCTTCTCGCCGTTCACCGGTTAGCAATTCATCATAATCGATGACATCCGCCTGAATGGCTGACGGTAACGCCAGCGTGGCACCGAAACCGATTCCGGATAAGATTACCAGAACCCCATAAATGGCGGCGTCACCGGGTCCCAAAAAAAACACCGCGATAAACGCACCGGTATTAATTGCCATTGAAGCCAGCCAGGCTTTTTTCTTGCCGGTTCGGTGCGAAATCATAATCCAACCCGGTAGAAAAAGAATGCCGGTGACGAAATAAAGCACCAGAAATAGGTCCGCCAAGTCCGATCTCAATACATATTGCACGTAAAACAGAATCAGCGTCGCCGGGAGGTTATTACCGACGGCGCTGACCGTATAAGATATCAGTAGGATAACAAACGGACGATTCCGCAGGGTATCTCGCAGTCCACGCCAGAGTTTTGTTTTGGGGGACACGTGATCCTTTTCTTTGATCGCCACTACGCACAACCAGCATGATCCGATCACCAATGGTCCATAAAAGGCGGCTAACCAAAAAAACTTTAAGCGTTCACCGGCATCCCCGTCAGGAAGGTTCAGAGCCCACTGAACGATCGCCGGAGAACTTGCGGCAATCAATGTCCCGGCTATCAGAAATCCATCTCGCCACCCAAACAGGGAAGTTCGTTCGTTATAGTCAAAAGTAATCTCCGGACCCAACGATTCAAACGGCACCACGACAGCGGTCCAGAAAAGAAACAGGGCATATATGCAGATACCAAACCAGACCGTTTCAAACGAGGGTGACCCAGCCGGGGGATTGAACAATAGGTACAGGGCCAGAGCAATGAATATGGATCCCACCGCAATGTAAGGGCGCCGTCTTCCGAGAGGCGTCTTGGTCTTGTCCGATAAATGACCCAGAGCAGGATCGGTAAGGGCATCAAAAATTCTGACGCTGAACAGCAGGTAGCCGAGCACGGTGATGTTGATCCCGACCACATCCGTGTAAAATTTCGGAATATACACATAGACCGGAATGCCGACCACCGCCAGCGCAAAGGCAGGGGTCGCATATGCAATTTTCTTTAACATCGATACCGGTTGTGTGAGATCGGTTATCATTTCAAATCCAGAATTTGTTTTTTAAACGATTCATCAATCGGCCTTTTTCCCAGCCAGATTGAAAATAGGGCAGCCGCAAACTCGGACCCCTCAACAGTTCCCTTGGATTCACCATTCAATGCCAGTTCAGTGCCTCGTCCTGGGATATACGTCAGTGAATATCGGTCCCCAGGCTTTACGTCCTCATACATCTTGGTGTGAAGATCAATCTTTGGCTGCAACCGTCGATAGGTCTGGTCGTCCACATTTTTGGCAATCATTTTGCGGGTGGCAGGCCCAAAATCTTCTCCCTTGATGGCGTGAAAGTACTCGACCTCCAACCGCTTCGGTACTGATGAAAG
This sequence comes from Desulfobacterales bacterium, assembly GCA_050116155.1. Lineage (GTDB taxonomy): Bacteria > Desulfobacterota > Desulfobacteria > Desulfobacterales > JAHEIW01. The sequence goes on along the minus strand of JASFPE010000008.1, from coordinate 16,005 downwards.
AGCGGCATCCGATGGAACATCTTCCGGAAGGTATAACCCTCCCACATAAGCCTTGACGAACACCATATAGCGCAGCAACCCGGTTCCCCGAATCTTCAGTTCTACGTTTCCTGAGGCGTATTTGTTCGGGAAATATACATTTTCAATTTGAGCAGCCATGGCTGGATTGGTCAGCAAATGAAGAAGGGCCATCAGCGCCAGGTAATATGTAGTTCTAATATAGCTCATAATATATACTCCTCGTTAATAATGAGTCAAGCAACTGATATGTGATACTTATCTTTGTCATCACATCCGAATTTTCAATAGGAGAATAAGTGCAGTATACTAGTAGGTAAAACCTATTAAAGTTTTTTTATGGTCCTACCTGCCGAGATCCTTGATCTTTGCACTTCAGATACTTATTACTAACCTAACTATTTTTAGCTATTATTTTTCTCATTGGAGGCATTGACATGCAGAAGAAAAATGTTTTCGTTGTCGGAGGAAGTTCCGGAATCGGATTTGAAATCGTAAAGCGTCTTGCTTCCACCGGTCACGAAGTTTATGTGGGCTCACGGAATGACCGCGCTCTGGTTGATATGGCCGATGTTCATCATTTATTACTCGATGTAAGGGCGGAATCTTTAGACCTCGAAAGTCTTCCGGAAACATTGCAGGGTTTGGTCTACTGTCCTGGAACCATTACGCTGAAACCCTTTCAACGCCTTACTACCGATGATTTCCTGGAGGATCTTAACCTGAATCTCCTGGGAGCGGTGAAGGTCATTCAGGGCAGTTTAAAACGATTAAGAAAATCACCGGAAGGGGCATCGATTGTATTGTTCAGCACCGTGGCCGTGAAAATCGGGATGCCGTTTCATGCATCAACCGCCAGTGCCAAAGCAGCCGTCGAGGGGTTTGCGCGATCATTGGCAGCTGAGTTTGCACCGCGTATCCGGGTGAATGTTATTGCACCTTCGTTGACCGATACACCGCTGGCAGAGAATCTGTTATCCAGTGAACAAAAACGTCAGGGCTCGGCAGATCGCCACCCGTTGAAGCGGATCGGAACTTCCCACGAAATCGCTCAAATGGCGCTTCATTTACTAAGCGACGAAGGCTCCTGGATGACCGGTCAGATTTTTCATGTTGATGGTGGCATGTCTTCAATCAGAGTTTTCAAATAGCCCTGCGCTTTGGAGGATTGCTTTACTTTCCGTCGCGCAAATAAAGTCTTGGCATGCGATTGATATTCCGATAATATTGAGTCCTCATTTTTATTTAATTTGCTGATCCTCAGCTGATATGAGCGCAACGCCTGAACCGCATTCACAGCGATTATTCTTGACGGGATTTAATGGAGCCACAAAAGACGATCCTGCTACCTTTTCTGCGTAAGATCGCCGCGAAACTATCCGAATTCGGCATCACGCTTTTTGGCGTGGCCGACCTTGACGGTGTTTCGACACTGCCCGATCAAACCGGACACAGCTTTCCAAGGGCGGTTTCTTTTGCCCGGCGGATGGACCCGGCCATCATGGCAGGTATCAAAAGTGGTCCCAATCAGGCATACGCAGATGAGTACGCCCGGGCAAATGACAATATTAATGCGGCAGCTGCGGCCCTGGTTGCCGAAATTCAAAAACTGGGATATGACGCGCGGACATTTGGTGCATCAGAACGCACGGATCCCATCAATATCCGCGGTGAATTCCCGCATAAGACCGCCGCGACGAGGGCCGGTATTGGCTGGGTCGGTCGCAACTGTTTGCTGATTACCCAAAAATATGGCCCCTGGGTTCGGCTGGGGACTGTTTTCACCCACCTTCCTTTAGATTGTGCAAAGCCGTTGACGAAAAACCACTGTGGCAAATGCAGAAAGTGCGTTGAGGCCTGTCCGGCCGGTGCCATTGTCGGCAATCCCTGGAAGCCTGGAATTCAGCGGAATGAACTTCTGGATGTTGGTTGTTGCGACCGCTGGAAAAAGGAACATTATTATCAGTTTCATAAAGGCCATAATTGCGGTATATGTGCGGCTGTATGTCCCTTTGGGCGCTGATGCCTGGGTCTGATTAGAATACATTATCTTCGAGTATATGCAATAATTATAGGTGACCTTAAATCTTTTATTTTAGTCCTGACACCTGATCCGCTTGCGGCGGAACATCTGAAACCTCAAGCTTGATATCAATATGTTTAAAGTAAAGTTGACAAAAGGACTCAATAGGAAATAAACGCCAATGGAGGTTAAATTATGCAACGCTGCGAAAAATGTAAAATGAGAGCCAAGTATGATAAAAATCCCCGATCAATTTTAGGCCGGATATGGAAATGGCATATTGGATGGTGCCCGGGGTGGAAATCTTATATCAAATCCCTGCCGGATGAAAAGCGCATGGATGTGGTGGAAAAATATAAATAATGGAGTCTGGTGATGACCTACGATATGAGCGATGACAGCAATATTGCTGAAAAGATTGAAAGTGAGCTGACGCCGGATCAAGGCGGGCGTTTCAAAAAGCAGATTGAATTTATCCTGGAAGCCGATAAATTAAAACATACCTTACGGCGAACCATTCTAATGGATCGTTCCCGGCGTGAAAATTCGGCAGAACACTCCTGGCATATTGCGCTGACGGTATTCGTTCTGTCCGAATACGCCAAGGATAAAAACATTGATTTTTTTCGGGTATTAATAATGTTGTTGGTCCACGACCTGGTCGAAATTGATGCTGGAGACACATATTGCTATGATGACCGGGGAAGGGGAGGCCAGGCTCAACGGGAAGAAATTGCTGCCGATCGGATATTTAATATGTTGCCTGAAGACCAGGCAATGTTTTTGCGCGGGCTCTGGGATGAATTTGAAGCCCGAACTACCGCTGAGTCACGATTTGCCAATGCGCTCGATCGATTGCAACCTTTCTTGCATAATTATTTTACCGAAGGACAAACCTGGCAGGAGCATGACGTCAAAAGCAGCCAGGTCGTTACCCGCATGCAGCCGGTTGAAGACGGCTCACCGTTTCTCTGGAAATATGTTCGTGCACGCATTGATGATGCGGTTGCAAAAGGCTATCTCTCGGAATAAAGTTAATTGGATTCTATTTTATAAAAGTCTTTTTTGGGACAGGATTTACAGGATTGTCAGGATCTTTTTTTGTCCTGTAAATTTTGTTTGAAATTTTTTATTTATAATAGGATCTATTCCTTAAATAAAATTTTGTTATGAAAATCAGATATTTTCTGATATGGAAATATAGTAGGCTATTAGTATAGCTATCTATTCATCTATTTATGGAGATATGCGTATGCGCCGAGGGCTCTTACTGATCCTATCATGTTTTGCATTGTTTGTCTCAAGCGCCTGTGTTTCGCTCAATGAATATAAGGCGGCAGAGAGCGAATTGGAAAAATGTAATACGCAGCTGGCGAAAAACAATGAAAATCTTAAAGCCATGCAAACCGAGCTGTTCAGATTGAAAGAAGAGATTAGAATTACCGAAACCAAGCTGAGGACATCCGAGGAGATCGGAAATAAATTTTACAGGGATTTAACCGATCTTCAGACCCAGAACGCGAATTTGAAAAAATTAAACAAGCGGCTTGCCCAAAACAACGAAAAATTACAGCGAGACGTTCAAAAGCAAAAGTCAGTCCTCGTGCTGCAAGAAAAAGTAATCCGACTTCTGGATGATACCAAGAGAACCATCGAAAGCAGTTTAAAAGATCAGATTGCGGCCAAAGATATAGAGCTGATTGAAAATAATGAGCAGCTGAAAATGGTTCTGGTCGACACGATTTTATTTGAATCGGGAAGCACCCAACTCAGCGAGGAAGGCGAAGCCCTGTTGAGTGTGATCGCAAAATCGATTAAGGATCATAAAGAACAGCGTGTTGTGGTGGAAGGTCACACGGACAATAAACCGATTCGCCCACGTTTAAAAAAAGCGTTTCCGAGCAACTGGGAATTATCCGCCGCCAGAGCCGCGGCGGTTGTCCGGTATCTCCAGCTTCAAGGCATGGTTGATCCGCAGAGGCTTTCGGTACAGGGATACAGCTTTTATCATCCGGTTGCCACCAACAAAACAGAAGAAGGTCGCCGCCAAAATCGCAGGATCGAAATCATCCTGAGCCCGCATAAGTGATAGGTTCTAATTAATTTTGGGAGGAAGATGCATGATAGATCGACGAATATTTATGAAATATTTAGGAATTCTTGTCGGGATAGTGACGATCTTTCCGGCACGTTTGGCCCGTGCAAAAACCATTGCTTTGCCCTTGGAAAAGGTAAAACAGCTGCAATCGACAGGGGGATCGGTGACACTGAAGATAAAGAGCAAAGAGGTGCTGTTTATCCGAGATACTGATACTACTGTGCGTGCGCTTGATCCAACATGCACCCACAAAGGATGCAAGGTGGCCTTTAAAAAGGAGGACAACAAAATAGAGTGTCCCTGTCATCAATCCGCTTTTGATCCCGAGGGTAAGCTTCTGAGAGGCCCGGCTTCAAGGGATCTGAAAAACTATGGGGCGAGGTTGGAGGAAAATCAGGTTATCTTTTCCATGGATTGACAAAGATTTATATTCTCACCCACAATTCACGTTTAGCCGCGGAGACATTGCCAGCAATTAGGAATGTCTAGAAAAACAGCCCGTAAAGACCGTGGATTGTCCCCACACCAAAAGCCGTGTAGCCGCAAATCTTGTGTAGCAGGGATAACTGCCGTGCCTTTCCCTTAATCCGGACATAGCGGGTAATAATGCCCGAAGCCAGGGAGAGCCAGATGATAGGACCGGAGATCTTCAGCAAACTGCGTTGCGCAAAAGAAAGAATCGTCTTAAAAGGCCTTTCTTCGTCACCCGCCGGCTCCACAACCTCAATTTCTTCGATCACTTCTACCTGGCTCGCTTCTGTTGAAGCTGGTGCCTGCTTAACTCCAAAGCCTGTTGCGCCCATGGACAAAAAAAAACAGAATACCAGGATAGACATCCGCATGGTTTTATTCCTTTCCTCTAAGATCCTGTCTCCGGCAAAGCACCGATATCTCAGACATTGCTTAACCTCTCTGGTGGCACTGAATGACAGGTCTTATGTCAATACTCAAATTGTTTAGTGTTAAATACATTACTTTGGATGCATTGTAAACTGAACGCAATTAAATGATACGGTATACCCCTCTTGACCAGCAGCAATACAGAACAGGAAATAGTAAAATCATTTAGCTTACAATTTTTCGCTAAAAATAGCCCTTTACCCATTGTTTAGAAGGCTAATTATACTTGAAAGTGACCATCTTTGTTATTAAGTTATATGACTCATTAATGTTTCTGTGAATTATTTTGTAATATAAAAACCTATCTAAAAAATATTGTCTATGGAGGTTTCTAACATGAAGACAACGAAACTGATATCATTATTGGTTTTCATCACCTTTGTTATCGGTGGCTGCGCTTCAAGCATGTCTCCCAACGTTTATTCCCGCGATCAGGCGCAAAAAGTCCAGACCGTTCATAAAGGCGAAGTCATTATGGTCAGGGAGGTGCAAATCGAAGGAACCAGATCCGGTGTGGGTGCGATCGCCGGAGGAATCATGGGTTTTGCTTTAGGAAGTACGATTGGATCGGGATCGGGGAGAACCGTAGCCAGAGCAGCCGGCACTGTCGGTGGTGCCGCGGCGGGGTCCGCCATTGAAGAAGATGCCACGCGGCAGAAAGGTCTTGAGATTACCGTGCAGCTGGATAACGGTGAGGTTGTATCCATCGTGCAAGGTGCCGACGAAGCGTTTGATGAGGGAGATCTGGTGCGGGTTTTGCGACGTCCCGATGGAACCGCCCGCGTGATACAGTAACCTGGCGAATTGAAGACAAGACGACTGCTTACCCAGCGCCAGGCCACGATTCATGCCCGCTATTCCATTACTGATTACCGCCTGCTTTCGAATGCAGCATATTTATTTCTGTCGCAATTTCGCGGCTGAAGCTGGCTATAACCCGGCTTTTGGCCGCAACAAACGTTTCATAATCCTTTTCTGAGACAGGCTGCGTTATCATTGATTTGCGCACCAGCAACGCGTTTCGACCGTCCTGCCCGGTGATCGTCCAGTTGACATTTAATACCACGTCTTCGCCCGGGTTGCCGTCGAACCGCTGGACATCAAGGATAACGCGATAATTCGGGCGAAAATATTCTTCCCACGGGTGGGTGGCCACCCGATTGGTTTGCAGCAGAATCGACAGGTTTGTCGCTAAAACCCGCAGAAAATCCTCACGCAAGGATCCTGCCCAGCGGTGAAACTCATCCACGCTGAGTCTGTTTGGACTGGTGCGGGTAACTATTTGGGGCCGGTCGATGGTTTTGGGAATCTCCATCGGCCCCACGCCGATGGCAAGATGTTGATCCGCTCCGGCCACCTGAGCCGTCGTCGGTGTTTCGATCACCGCATTCAAGGTGTAAAACTCCACCGGTGACGTTATACCCCTGCATCCGGTGATCATCACTATTGCAGTCAATAAAGGCCATCCTAAATTCCTGATGCATCTTATTGTCCTCATTATCTCTTTCCTTTCCCGTAAATTAGGGAATCCGGGTGCCGCTCCAGATATTCTGCCATGACACGAATAGACTTTGCGGCATCGGCCAGCTCTTTGAGCGCCCGTCTCAATTCGCTGTAAATCGGAGAATCCGGACTCACCACACCTCCAATATCTGCCAGGGTTTTTTGGGTTTGATCTAAGGTAGCATTAATCTCCGGGGTAACCTTTGCATTGAGATTTTGCATGAGCATCTGAGCGTTTTCAAGGGCTTCATTCAACCTGACAACCGCCTTATGCAATTCCGGTGTGATGGTCGCATCCAGATTGCCGGTAAACTTGCGCGTGTTTTGCAGGGTTTGGTTTAACGCCATCATAGCATTGCGCAGCTCGGCTGAGTTTACCAGGCGCTCAGCACCCTGAACCGTATTTTTCAAACTGTTGCCAATCTCCACCAGCGGTAATTTTTCAATTTTGGTAAGCAGCTGATTCAAACTAGCGGTGATCATTGCCATTGGCGCGGGTATGGTGGGCAATTGCGGATAAATGTAGTCGTATTTCACCACCGCAGGAGGGGCATCGGGGTGAAAGTCAACATCCACGAAAAGCTGACCGGTCAGCAGGCTGCCGGTTTTCAGCTGGGCCCGCAGACCCTTTTCAACCAGCCTTTCCATCTCTTCTTTTGGCTCTAAGAATGACTGTCCCACAGCCTTGAACGCTTCTGGATCCGTTTGAACAAAGACCAGTATGCGGGGTTCCAGGGTTTCAATATCGAATTCTGCCCGGATATCGGTAACTTCCCCGATCTTGATCCCTCTGAATTCCACCGGTGCCTCTCTGGCAAGACCCCTTACCGATCCCTTAAATTCCAGGATCCAATGCCTGAGTTCGGTGGTCTTTTTTTGATAGATGTCATCCTGGGTTTCGTACAGGGTGAAGACCTCGTTCTCACGGGCGGGATCACCGGGCTTTATGTCGGCAGGGGTATCAAAAGCGATCCCTCCCAGCATCAGCGTCACCAAAGACTGGGTTCTGATGCGGATGCCACTGGCATTCAATGCCACATCCAGCCCCGAAGCGTTCCAGAATTTGGTGTTCTTGCGCACCAGATCATGATGCGGTGCGTGCACAAACACTTTCAGGTTCACGGTCTTCAGGTCTTTCTCCAGCTGGTAACTGACGATCTGTCCCACTTTGATCTGGCGGTAATACACCGGCGATCCGATGTCCAGCGACCCCAGGCGGTCAGACTCCAGCACAAAATGCCGGCCGGGCAAACCCGTGGTCACCACCGGCGGTATTTCCAGGCCCTTGAACTGACGGGTCGGTGCACCGCCTTTTCCGGGATCTATGCCGATAAAGGCGCCCGAAAAGATGGTGCCCAACCCGGAGACTTGACCGGCTGCCACCCGGGCGCGCACCACCCAAAACCGCGTTTTTTCGGTGAGATACTTCTCGGCACCATGAACAAGTTCGGCGGTCACCACCACATGGGTGAGATCCTGGCTCACACTGATAGCTTCCACCTGCCCGATCTCCACCTCTTTATACTTGATTTTGGTCTTGCCGGCTTCCAGGCCCTCGGCCGTTGTGAAAGTAATGGTGATCGTCGGGCCTTTTTCGGATATGGCTTTGTAGGCCAGCCAGCCGCCGATCAGGAGTGCCACAATGGGCACCAGCCATACAATCGAAATTTGCCTGCGGGTCTGAACAACGGCCTCGGGTACGTCGTTGAGATCGGATTCATTATTAAGTTGTTCATTCATTGGGTTGCTCCTTTATGTCCCATATCAATCGGGGGTCGAAGGACATGGCGGCAAACATGGTGATGACGACCACCGCGCCAAAAAACACTGCACCGGATCCGGCATCGATGGTTGCCAGGGCTCCCATCTTGACCAGGGCCACCAGGATGGTGACCACATAAATATCCACCATCGACCAGCGGCCGATGGCCTCGGTGATGCGGTACAGGCGGGTGCGATCTTTTTGGCGCCAGGTGGTTTTGCGCTGCACGGAAATCAATAGAAACGTCAGAATAAAAAGTTTTGCCAGCGGCACAAAAATACTGGCCACAAAAATCACCAGCGCAATCGGCCAATTGCCGCTATGAATGAAATAGATCACACCGCTCATGATGGTATCCGACTGGACGTTGCCCAGGGAGGTAACATAGGTGATGGGCAGCACATTGGCCGGTATGTAACATATTAAGGCCGCCAGGATCAACGCCCAGGTGCGTGCGATGCTGTTGGCTTTGCGCGGGTGCAAGGCTGCGCCGCAACGGGGACAGGTCATGTGGCCAGCGTGATGATCGGATCGCATCCGGCTCAAAAGATGACAGCTGTGGCAGCTGACCATTGACAGATTTTTAGCCATTAGCGCAGATTGGTTCATCGCTTGACCTCTATCTGTTCCCATACCAAATGGGGATCCAGTGATGCCATGGAGCCGGCCAGCACGAAAATGAGCACCATAAACGCAAACAGCGAAATGCCCGGAATCATCGACGCCATACCGGCCAATTTGACGATGGATACCAGGATGCCCAGCATAAACACCTCCATCATGCTCCAGGGATGCAAACGTTGCACGAACCGGAAAATTCGTGCGAGCATCCATGGCTTGCGGTTGAACTTCAGCGGCAGCAGAACATACAGAAGCCCGGTTAGCTGGGCAAGGGGTACCAGAATCGTAGTCAAAAATACCAGCAGAGCAATCTGCCACATGCCCTGAGCCCAAAGTTCCTGAATGCCTGTAATCAGAGTGGATTCCTGTACCTGGGCCTCGATTTTCATTGACAGGAAGGGAAAGGTGTTGGCCAACACAAATAGAATCAGCCCGGCCAGCGTCAGGGCCATGGTGCGGTCCAGGCTGTTTTTTCTATGACGATACAATACGGCGCCGCAACGCGAGCATCTGGCCGTCGCCCCTTCCGCAAGAGACCCAATGCGGTGGATTAAATCACATTCATGACAGGCAATCTGTTTCATCTCAATTCAAAGGTTCACAGGTTCTGGGTTCAGAGGTTCAGGGTCTTTCGAACTCGGAATGTGGAATGCGGAAAAGTCAGGTTGTGCGATACGTGTTCCGGGATTCCCGTTAAAATAATGATTCGAAATCATTTGAGGTCGACGTGTAACGCGTAACTCGTAACGCGCAGTATGTCTTTTGCGTTTTTCGCATTCCGCATTCCGCATTCCACATTCCGAATTCGAAAAACCCTGAACGGTTGCGATTTTACCACTTGAAAAACACGCCGATCGTGCTGAAAATGGCCTGTTGATCATAAAAATCGATGTTGGCATCTACATCCACGTAGGCGGCCTCGACGTAAAAGTTCATGGGGTTGCTGCCAAACAGGCTCCAGCCCCAGGGATTTTTATAAAAAACGGAGGTGTTGAAGCCGTAACGGTCGTCTTCCTGGGTCTTGTCGTATATGGGGTTTCGTTTATCATAATCCGCCCATCCGATGAAAGCGTTGGCCGTAAAGGTGATGGGATCCCCCCTGTAGATGTAGGTGAGTTGGAGGTCAACGGTATCGCTGGACATGGCGTCACCGTCCAGGTCGTCTATGGCATAAATGACGGCCGGTGCCAGCCAGTGTTTTTGAGCAAAATTAAAGCGGTACAGGGCTTGGGCGACATGGCGGTCTCCGCTGCGCTCCAGAAGCTCGCGTTCGGCGGCGGTCAATCCTAAAGATTCGCCGCTTTGTTCGCTGTCGATATCGATGTCGCGATAGGTGTACTGCAGCTGCAGCTGAGAGCCCAATATGCGGTCCCAGGCCAGCCGTGCGCCGTAGGAGTCCCGATCGGTCTCATCGCGTTTCTGGTTGACCACATAGGGGTCTTTCCAGACTTCGGCCGGAATGCCGCTGAACAAAAAACTACCCTGCAGCAATCCGAGGCTGCCGATTTCCTGTTTGACGCCGAGCTGCTGGCTGTAGTCGAAGCGAATCAGATCGGTCAGATCGGTGCCGAAAAACAGTTGCGTGCGGGTGCTGGCAAAGGTGTATTCCAACGAAAACGGCATCAGGAAGATGGCGCTGGATTCGTCATCCGGGCCGTCCAACAGCGAGTCCGTTTTTTCATCCGACAAATCAAAGCCCAAAAAACTTGCCACCATGTTTGTTTCGTAGCTTATATAGCCGACCCCAGGGCGAATAAAACCACTGAACCCCGATGTCTGGGGTATGGGGTCTAAGGCCAAGGCCATGGTGGCACTCAACATAAGGATGATTGATACTAACGCAGCTTTCATAAATGCATTATTGTTCATCAACTGCCTCCTTACTAACTGGTTTGTAATTGGCAAATTCATTGCCCTTTTGAATCGTATTTTGCCAATTATGTCAATCTATATTTGATTTTAAGAGGATGTCTGTTATATTGCTTCAAATCCAGTTGGAGAATTAAAATGTTCCGGAAAATCATATCAGGCATTGGTTTCTTGGCTGCAATCCCCTTATTCATTCCAGTTGCGATGAATATAACGGAAGCGCAGGCTGTTGAAACCGTTTTAAAATTTGACGAAAAATGGGTCGGTGATTTCGATGGCATGGCCAAAAGAAATACGATTCGGGCGTTGCTGCCTTACAGCAAAACATTTTACTTTCTTGACGGCGCCAATCAGCGCGGGCTTACCTATGATCTTCTCAAGCAGTTCGAAAAGTCGATCAATCAGCAGCTCAAGCGCAAAACCATAAAGGTTCACATAGTTGTTATTCCCACCAAAAGGGACCGCCTTTTACCAGCCCTGGCAGACGGACTCGGTGATATTGCCGCCGGCAATCTGACCATTACCCCCGAACGATTAAAGCAGGCAGATTTTACTGCTCCTATCCTGACAGGTGTTGATGAAATAATCGTCACCGGACCCAAATCACCTAAAATCCAGACCCGTGATGATCTGGCCGGCAAAGAAATCCATGTACGTGCATCCAGCAGTTATTTTGAGAGTCTTAAACGCCTCAATGCCGAGTTCAAAAAAGCCGGTAAAAAGCAGATGAAGCTTAAACGGGCCGATGATTTTCTGGAGGACGAAGATCTTTTAGAGATGATGAATGCCGGTTTGATACCCATGATTGTAATCGACAGCCACAAAGGAACATTCTGGGCCCAGATTTTTAAAAACTTGACCCTTCATCCGGAGATCAAACTCAGAACCGGCGGTCAAATCGCCTGGGCCATTCGCAAAAACAGCCCGCAGCTCAAAAATGTAATTGATGAATTCGTGAAATCGCACAGGAAAGGAACGGCTACCGGCAACATCCTGTTTAAACGCTACCTGCAAAATACCAAATGGGTGCGCAACTCGCTAAACGATAAAGCGCTTCAAAACTTTAACGCCGCAATTGAATTTTTCAAACAATATTCTAACCAATATGATTTTGACTGGGTCATGGTGGCAGCCCTTGCCTATCAGGAATCCGGCATCGATCAGAGCAAGCGCAGCCCGGCCGGTGCCATTGGGGTGATGCAGATACTGCCAAGCACGGCCAGAGATCCCAATGTAAATATACCCAATATCGAAAAGATGGAAAACAACATCCATGCGGGCGTGAAATATCTGCGTTTTATCCGTGATCGCTATTATAAAAAAGAACCGATGGATGCATTTAATAAAATGCTTTTTTCGTTTGCCAGTTATAATGCCGGTATGGGAAGAGTCGCGCAGCTTCGCAAGGAAGCCCAAAAAACCGGCCTAGATCCAAATATCTGGTTTCGCAACGTGGAGATAATCGCTGCCAAACGCATTGGACGGGAAACGGTGCAGTATGTCAGTAATATCTTTAAATATTACACCGCCTATCGAATACTAGTGGATAAATCAGATCTGAAAAAAGAGGCAAAGAAAAAGCATACCAATTAATTCGGATGTCAGGAAGTTTTCTCATTCAAATCTTGTCATTCCCGCGAAGGAGACTGTGTGGTAATAGCAAAAAACATGATTTTTCCTTATGTCATGCCGGACTTGATCCGGCATCCAGAACCGTAAGCCTTTAAAAATACACTGGATTCCGGGTCAAGCCCGGAATGAAAAAATCTTCAATATGCGTGGTTTTGCCAATTACGACACAGTCTCGAAGGCGGGAATCCAGCTATTCTTCTTCTATCCCGCGGTTGCTGGAAATTTTTAAATCCTGCTTATCGGCATTCAGCATTTCTCTTACTTTTTGGGAAAGCTGGAGGATATCAAATGGTTTTTGAATAAAACCGTTGCATCCCATGGAGATTAAATCCTCAATCTGTTGGTTCAAGCTGTAACCGCTGACCAATAGAATTTTTACATTTGGATTAATTTCTTTGAGCCGCTCATAGGTTTCTTTTCCGCTCATCTCCGGCATGATCATATCCAGGGCGACCAGCGCAAGGGTGTCTTGGTTGGCTTCATAGAGTTTGATGGCCTCCTTTCCGCTTCTGGCCGTCAGTACCTTATAGCCGAGCTCCTTGAGCATTAATTCTTCCACCATTATGGGTCCTTCTTCGTCATCGACCAAAAGAATCGTCTCGCTGCCTTTGACCAGATCGGACTTAACCTCTGGGATTTTAGTTTCTTTGGCTTCTGATGCCGGCAGATAAATATTAAAAGTGGCCCCGTAGCCCTCTTCACTGTACACGCGGATGATGCCATTGTGATTCTTTATGATGCCATAAGCGGAAGCCAGGCCCAGTCCGGTGCCTTTGCCCACATCTTTGGTGGTAAAAAATGGTTCGAAAATGCGATTCATCGTTTTTTGATTCATCCCGATACCGGTATCCGTTACCGATAACTTAACATAGTTCCCGCCGGGTAGCTCATAGGGCTTGCAATACTCATTGCTGAGAGCAATATTTTCCGTCTGAATAAAAAGATCCCCGCCATCGGGCATGGCGTGCCAGGCGTTGAGATAAAGATTTATCAGCACCTGTTCGATTTGTCCCTGATCTACTTCAACATTCCAAATATTCTCGTTGCATCGCAGGTTTACGGTAATCTCCTTGCGGGTGCGAGTAAACATGCGGGTGCTTTTTTCCACGATCATGTTAAGGTCGGTCGGTCGAGGCGTGTACTTGCCCTTTCTGGCAAATCCCAAAAGCTGTTCAGTGAGATTCGCGGCGCTCATGACATTTTCTTCAATGCCTTGTAAATACTTATCATTCGGATCCTCTGAATTCGTATCCAGACGCATCAATGAAATATAGCCCTGGATGCCCATCAGCAGGTTATTGAAATCATGGGCAACCCCGCCGGCCAGAGTGCCGATGGCTTCCATCTTTTGAGCGTGGGTCAATTGGGCTTCCAGCTGCTTTTTTTCTTCCTCAGCCTCGATTCGTTCGCTGACATCCCGGGCAACATTCAGGATGACGTTGCTGCCCCTGTAGGTGATCGCCCTGGAATGAATTTCCACCGGAATGCTATTGCCATCCGTGGCATAATGACAGGTTTCGAGAATGATTTTTGTTGGATGTTGAGTTTCGGATTTTTTACCAAGGGTTTGAATGATGGTGTTGGCATCTTCTTGGGGGATTAAGCGCATAAGATTCAGGTTGAAGAAATCTTCCCGGGAATAGCCCAGGCGCGAAAAAGCGGCTTCATTGGCTTCCAGAATGTTTCCTTTCCGATCCAGGATATATACCGCATCATTTACGTTTTCGAACAACTCTTTATAGCGGCTGTGTTCCTCGGCATGTTTTAGGTTGCGCAACATGTAATTGAATGCCTGGGATAATTGAATGAACTCCCAGAAATTTTTCGGGCTGGTTTCAAATAAAAGATCCTTTTGTCCTTCGGAGATCTGGATGGCTTTTTTGGTCATCTGTCGCAACGGTTCTACCATCTTTTTGCCCAGAAAAACCGATGCTACCGTGGACACCGCCAGGATGACGATGGAAAAAACGCCCATCCATAACGTAACTTTTCTTTTCTCATTGATGAGACTTCTCAAAGAAGACTGAAAATATAAATTGTCGAATCCGGAAAATTGAGAGACGATTTTCTTATTACTCAATGGCTGGAATTCATGTTTGCTCGAAATTTGCTCGCGCAGTTTCCCATCGAGAGGCCAGGATTTACCGGTCGAAATGCTAAAGAGGCGTTCGGATTTGATAATGGCAATGTCACCCTCAACGGTCTGGTGAATGGTTGCCATCAGGCTGTTATCCTGGGTCATGTCATAGAGTATATAAGCGGTGCCCATCCGTCGTGTTTGATGCATGACGGCGGTTGAAAAAAGCCATAAAACCCGTGTTGTGTCGCCATCCTCTAAGATATCGCCATAAGGGTTCTCCGCTAAAGCAAACTCAATTATTTTTTTGGTTACGCCGGAATATCTGTCCGGAACTAAAGTGCCTTCGCCGGTCTTTTTTACAAAACAATACAGGCCGTCCACCGGCTGGTAATTTTGGGTAACCCTTTCTTTCAGCTGGGCTTTGGCTCCCAGCATCACCGTAACACGAATGATGTTGTCGGAACCCAGGTCCCACAGCTTGTTATGAATTTTAGAAAACCTGTTTTTTAAGATGATTTCAACCTGTCCCTTCTGGGCCAGCAGCTTTTTATAAAATTCAGACTCAACCTGTTTCCCGAAATAACGATGCAATGCAACCAGCATGACAATAACAGACAGGCTGACCAGAACCACAAATGTTACCATGAGGTAGGTTGAAAATTTTTTCCTGCGTTTGCGTTTCAACAAATCCTCCTAAAAAACAGAAACCGCCCAATCAGGGATTTTGACGTATTTTCTATCTTATTAAAATAGAATGAAATAGGCTGGCTTGTCAAAATTAATATTTAATTTTCTGGACATTATGACAGATTGAGTTAACTTTCTGTTATCATGCACGAATTAGAAATGGATGAATGAAATAAAAACTGGCTTTTAAAAAGTCAGGAGGTCAACATGGCTATCGAAGTATTCATCAAGAGAAAAATCAAACAAGGTCCGCTGGCTAGAAAAATGGTGCCTCTCATTTTGCAATTAAGGTCTCTGGCTACATTTCAACCGGGCTACATTTCGGGTGAAACCTTATGTAACGCGGACAATCCGGAAGATTGTCTGGTGGTCAGCCGATGGGAGAGCAGAGAAGATTGGGAAACGTGGCGAAACAGCAGTAAAAGAGCCGAGATTCAAAACAAAATTGACCAGTTGACCGGGGAAAAAACAGAATACACCATTTACGTGCCGATGGTTCCAGGACACGAATCCAAGTAGCATTTTGGCGCTGCGATTTTATCCTTTAACTTAATCTGAAAAAAGCTCCGGTTTTTCTTTTCTGAGCTTGATCATGAATTCGCAGCCGTATTGATGGCCGTATTCGAAAAAGTGCTCTACTCTGTCTTCAGTTGAGTCCAGCGGAATTTCGCAGCCGGAGGCAAGAATATAACCACTGCCTTCAGCGGCGGTGTCAATGCAATGGCGTATGGCAGACTCCATCTCCTCGCGCGTTCCGCTGCTGAAAAGCGTTGTAGGCACATTTCCTTCAATGATAATTTTACCGGCGGAAA
>JASFPE010000007.1:0-32722 GCA_050116155.1 Desulfobacterales bacterium | reverse complement strand
CGGGATAGCGGGCCTCATAAAGCAATTGGGCCAGGGCCTGGATTTTTTTTCGGCCGTTTCGTCCATGACACCCGGTACCTTGTTTTTGGTAGTTAAATGGTTATTCTCAAAGTAAAGGTTTTAAATACCGAATAGGATCTTGCATGCCGGAACACAAATGCTGAACAATAACACCAACATAGCAAATTAATTCGATGCTTATTCAGTTTCTATGATCAACTTCGGCGCTGCCTGGTTGATCTTCGATGTCGATTTTGCCTTAGCGGATTCAGGAAAGCAACCCTCTTTATCCGGGAAAATTCGGTTGCCATTTGCATTTTTAGATATTTTTGGTATTCTATAGAATATGTATTTTAGCTAAATATTTATGGCTAAACAAACATCATAGCTGAGGAGATCTTATACTCATTAGCCAGCAGCCTTAGTCAATAGCACGATCATATTCATCGGTATCCTCCCACGCTTACCCCAGGAATAACGTAGCCAGACTTAACGTTTTAGAGTGAACATAAAACCAGAGGAATTCCAAATTTTGATTTTCCGGTGTTCGCTCGTTTATCGGGTGCTATAATGAAAAAACAATTATATGAAAAAATGGAATCCATGTTCCATCTCATCGAGCATGACTACCAGGACTCGCATCCTTTAGAGCTGATGCTCTGGCGGCTGGTCAGGGGCAATACGTATAATATGAGGGTTCTCGGTCTCGAAGGTATAAAACGATTTCGAAAAGAACATCCAGATTGTTCCATCACGTTCAAGTCAAATCATCTCAGCGAAGCAGATTTCATTCTCTTAAATTTGCTGTTCAGGGAACACAAAATGAGGGTGGTCACCGAGGGGGGAGCAAATCTGTTTATCGAGGATATTGATATTTTCAGTGATGTCCTACCGAACATCATCAATCATAATTTTAAGCCCAGCGGTGTCTATGAGGGAATGAGCATTGCGAAATATTTGAGCAGCCGGGGCGCTTTTAAGGTGTTCAGAGAACCCGTGGAAATCACACAGGAAGACGGTAGCGTGCTCAAGCTCGGACAGAAAGAAATCCTTTCGTTGACCCGGGCTTACCGCTATCACCTCGTCAAAGAAAAAGAAATGTACATTACGTATCCGGGTTTTTCAGAGGTTAAATCCGGGCTATTGGATCTTTTGAAGAAAAATGGAATGAAAACCGGCAGAAGTTACACCGGAAAGATTGATGGATTTCACCACCTACCATTCCAAATGGATATTGAAGCTTCGCTGTACACCGAAGTCGATGTATATATCGTTGATGTCAATATCGCATATGAACAGGTGATGGAAGACGAAAATTTCCGGGAGCTCACGCGGCTACATGACACGGGTGCAAATAAAAATGACATATATGTCAAAGACTTAGGCTATATCATCAAAGAGTTCTGCCGTGAGACGAAAAAAGGCAATTTATCGATCAAATTTGGTCCACCCCATAAAATTGATACATCCACGTTAAAAGATGGCCTGGTGGGTAGAAAGATAAAGGCTGCGGCCCATAAATATGCAGAGGACACATATAACCGGGTGCTTTCGATGCAACCCGTGTTTCCGGCGAATATCTATTTTAATGCTTTTGACGAAAATTTTAACAGAATTCCCATGCGCGTGATGAAAGAAAAAATAGATGATATGCGAGATCACCTGCGCACATTGGTCTGGGGCAAAGAAAAACGACGCGTGGATATGTATTATGTCATGGGATACAACCAGAATATCATTTCAGCCGATGAAATCATTAATCGCACATTTCAAAATTTCAATACACCCGAAAGACAAATCACAGATATCGACGGGGATATGTTCGTAGTCTATGATACAGATGTCGCCCAGCAATATAAGAACCACACCGCGCACTTTTTCGAAAGCACGGAAACCTCATAGCTAATAGCTAAGGTTTCAGGTGTCGGGTGTCAGGCGTCAGAAAAGGCTTGAAGAAAAATTAATGAATTTAGGGATTCAGGAATTGAGGAATTGAAGGATTAGCGAATTGAAGAAAGCGAATTTAATCTATGCTTTTAATTCCGAAATTCCTAAATTCGCAATTCCTGAATTATTATGACTTTCAATCCGAAATCATAAATCCAAAATCGAAAGACCCTGACACCTGAAACCTTAACTCACTTGAGATTATCCAACAACACCCATTCCAAAAACTGCACATAAGCTTGCCAGGATTTTGAGCCGTAGCCCCCGGCCATTAGATAGGCTCGCGGAATGCCCCGCTTCTTTAAAAAGCCGTAAACAAGCAAATCGCGTTTCATTATCTGCTCAAGGGATAGTTTGATTCCATCGGCGGACGGAAGTTCGTCTGCTTCATAGGGATCGACGCCGGACACCACAATGGCCATATCCGGCAGTGGTTGCTTATCCATTTCCTGCAAGCCCTGCTGGAGTCTGTCCACATATAAATGATCTTCCCCCTGGGCCATCGGGATATCAAAATCGCTTGGAATAAAAGATGGATTCAGATTGCCTTCTGTATCATATTTTGGGCCATCCAGCGGCCATCCCTTGCCCATATGGATGCTCAAGGTTATGATCGTACGGTCATCGCGGGTAAGTGCCGCAGTACCATCACCCTTGTGAGCATCGAGATCGATTACCCAAACCGTTTCAATCTGCTTTTCCGCCTGCAATTTGCGCACAGCAATCACGATGTCATTGACCAGACAAAATCCGGCACCGTAATCTCGCTGGGCATGATGGTTGCCGCCACCAAACGAAAAACAAAAGCCTTTTTCCAGGGCTACGCGACAGCATTGGATTGTTGCCGCAACCTTCAAAAGCACACGATTAAATAATTGAATTAAAGGCAGGCTGGCATTGGCAGGATCATAGCGATAATACTGACCCTGTGCATCAATCAATTCATAGGTCCGGATGATTTCATTTTCAAGATTATCGGAATAAAGATTTTCAACGTATTTTTTGGAATGTACTCTCATAAGATCATCTTCGGACACGATTTCACGAATTGCATCGATATGCCAATCACTAATTTTTGGACCCAGGATAGAATGGGATTTCAAACTTTCAAAGGTTAGCGTCGCTCGGCTGTCATGTACCGGTATTTCAATGCCAAATTCGGCTAAACTTTGCTTTTGCCGTTCATCGAAGATAATCATATCAGTGATCCTGTATTTTTTTGGGGGGCTAAAACCTAATCCGTACAAGTCCACCAGATATATAGCGCATAAACCTGTAAGGTTAAAAGTGATCTAAAGTCTGAAGTGATCTAAAGTGATCTAAAGATAATGAGTCGCTTCGCTCCGTCTATTTTTTAAATAAAATCGATGCGCCGTAGGCGGACCACAACTTTAGGCACTTTAGTTCACTTTAGTCACTTTAGCCACTTTAATTCCGCCGGAGTGTGGACCTTAAATATTCAATACTTGTCCGCCTCTGGAGGATTCAATCGACAATATTCAATTATTGGTATACCATAACCATCGGTCATTGCTAAAATCATTTTCCAGCCGCTCACGCGGCCACATAAACCAGGGGGAGACATCCATGCCACCAAAAAAAAACTCAGATATGGGCCCCGATCAGACTGAAGGCCTACCGGCAACTGATAGAGAAGTCGTTGGCAGGCAGCACTCGGGCCGGATGATCATCAAGGATGCTGCGCAATACGTCAAAAAACACATCAGCAAACAACCACCGGTGCAACGATTTTTCAGCTTCATGCCGACCCTGTTAACTCAGGTGTCACCATTTCACTTTAAAGGTCGCAGCAAATTTGACCAATGGCCCCTTGTCCGCCTGGACTCGGGCGATCAAAATTCATGGGGTAGAATGAGGGTCGTGGGAGAACTGCTCATCATTTTTGATGAAACCATCCTGTTTTGTCTTCTGGCCTTGATGACCAAATTTGAAAACGACGCATTTGAAACCAGCCAATCGGAATTGAGCCAACTGGCGGATATTAATGCATCCCCGAATACGTTTGGTTCGATATGGAAAAGTATACAGCGCTTGGCCGGCACCCGCATCGACCTTGAACTTCTCGCCGGCAGGGGCAAAAAACGAAGGGCATTAAGAGAAATGACCGGATCAATCCTGAGTTTCGCCGATATGGACAGGCAAACCGGCAACATCAGGGTTGTGGTGAATCCTTACTTTCTCGAGATGTACGCGGAAAGTTTTGTAACCAATATTGACTTGAAGTTCCGAACCAGCCTCAAATCCGATGTGAGCAAGGCATTTTATCGGTTCTATCAGGGGCAGTATGGCGTTTCATCGGAAATTGATATGTTCAATTTGGCCAGCGCGGTAAACCTGGACATCGGACAACAAAGACAGCGCCTGCGATTAAAAATCCGGCAAGGCTTATCTGAACTTCAGGAGAGAGGCTATCTGGAAACCTTTGAGTTGACCCGGGATGATCGCGTGATCGTCTCAAAATCCAGTGATACGGCGGTAAAATTCGACAGCCAGATCCTGGACCCGAAAAAAATACCCTATATTAACGATATTGGTGAGTAAGCAGGTGCTATTGTGGTCTTAAAACGTGAAAAAATCAAGATTTGATGTCCCTCACATGCTGGTGAGTCTAAAACTATCCTTGAATTTCTGAAACGTTGCCAATTCTTTTACAAAATAGTCTGCTTTTTTAGCGGTGTATCTCAAATTGTAAAATATCTCGCCCTTGATAAATCCATAGTACAGGGTTTTGAATTCCACGCCGTATTGGTCTTTGTAACTGAATAAAATCTGAAATCCCCGATGACCCACGATGCTGGCGGGGTTGTTTGCAATGAGTTGAAAATTAGACAAATTAATATCAGAACTGATTTCATCTACGATAATGCCGGCGGCCTCCTGGGGCAACATGCCGTGCCTTAACTGTTTATTGGTATGCTTGAAGGGCCTGTCAAGCGGACGCTCTTGAACCAGGGCATACTGATTATAGGCAACGTCTTTGGTAATAATCAGAAATTTATCCGTATCCAGTTTCTTCCATCCTTCAGGAATAGTCACTGAAAATGTGTAAACGGGTTCCTGGTTTTCAACACCGTGCGCACAGCTGGCAATAAGAATTAACAATACCCAGAAAAACTTTTTCATCATCCCTCTCCGTCATTTGCACATTGTTTGATATAGCCCTGGATATATGCTTTGTCTTGGGCATCCGGGGCCAACAGCAGGCAGGACTCAAAAAACCGCTTGGCCAGCGCCTTCTGGCCTTCTTTATAATGGATCAACCCGATCGCTTTATGGGGTTCCGAATAGGAGGGATCTATCGTAATAGCCTTTTTATAATAGGATAATGCCATTTCTGCATCGCCTTCCTCCCCCCGCTGCCTGAATATTTCACCCATTAAGTAATAAGCCGCCGCATCGTCTTTTGCGAAACGCAGGTACTTTTCCACACCGCTTCGGGCAATTGCAAACCGACCGATTCTCAGATCCAAACGCGCATTTTCCAATATCACCGGGCCGATTTTGGAAAGAAAAACATCCGTGTTTTTGATTCCGCCTTGTTTCCGCTTGTACTTGGTTTCAAGCAATCCTTTGATCGTGTTCATCCGAGCTTGAACCTGTGGATGCGTTCCGAAGAAAGGCTCTTTTATTTGCTCGGATTCAATCTCTTTTTTCAAATGTTCGAAAAGTCGTAAGGCTTCATAAGGATCATAATCTGCCATGACCATGGAGTCAAGTCCAACAATATCAGCCTCGGTTTCGAGCGCACGGGTATAGCCAGCCATTGTCGACAAACAACCGGTCAGCCCTAAAAATTGTGTCGCCTCCTGAAGCATGGGAAGTCCGGCCAACGTATGCTGTACATAGGCCATGAACGCATTCCTACTCTTATAACTTCTGAAGGCTCGCAAGGCATGCCTCCGGGTGCAATGGGCCATTTCATGGGCAATGAGGGCCGCAAATTGGGCTTCGTTGTCCATGCGCGCCAGCAGTCCGGTGTGAATATAGATGACTCCGTTAGGAAAGGCGAAAGCATGTAAATGCGGATCTTTAACCACAAACACCTTAAAGGACATTTTTGCCGGCAACTGGGCCGGCTGCAAATCGTGGACAATTTGATCCAGATAATCTGTCAGCAGGGTATCGTTTAAAATGATTCCACTGTCATTGAGGATATTTTGCTCTTCCAGCGACTCGCGCCAGATCATTTTTTCATCCTCACTGACGAGAAAATCTTCTTCAACGGGGACTATACGCGAAGGGGCACAGCCAAACATCAAAAACAAAAGGCCGGGCAACAGCAGAAAATACCGAAATGTTGAACAGATATTTAATCGGGACACGTTTTAACGAAGTTCCTTTAAAAATTTAGCGGATCAGTAATTTAATAATCGGTAGATTCGAGCCCGAACTTTAGCTAATTTTAGATTTGATACGGATTTTCCAGCTTAGCCGTAAAATTAACAGATGGCATGATGAAATACGGCGGATAACTGAGGACGACAGAAGGTATGGCGAGTATTTCACAGAATCTGTTCCACTGTGCAAAAAAATACCCATAATTCAGTAAAAAACTCTTCATCTCGTGAATGAAAAATCAATGGATAAACATATAAATATTTGAAATTTAATATAAAAATGAATTAGTACGAGTGTGGCACGACTCTTGCTCATACTTAAATATAAAATCGGAAAATTATTCTCAGAATTAAATAGATTGCACCTTAAATATGATGTTTACATATTCTCGATAATTTTCTGGTAGATTAATTAAAAATTTCTTGCTCTAGACACCGCATTGTTATATGGACTTTTAAAATACTATGCTTATAGTATACGAATGATAAATGACTCTAGAGCATTGGGGACGGTATAAATATATATATTTATATAAAAGGAGGTATTATGATGAAAAGGTTAATCGTTTTGCTTTTGCTGGTGTTTATGATCGGAGCCTGCTCTCCTGAGTTTTATAAACACGATTCCATTTTTAAGGATTGGGACCACTGGGGATTCAGCTGGTGGGGATATAATAACCCAACTGCTGAAGATGCACAAAATTCTGCGGAAAACGGATGGTGGGGGGCAGAAATACCCTACATTCCTGCAGAATAACACCGCGTGACTGGTATTCGGCCAGATCATATGGTGTTACCTGATTTATTCCGGCGTCCTTCTCTAAAACATGTAACCCATTCTGAAGCGGTTCAATGGTTCGCATCGAAACGTATTCAGTTAGAAAGGTGGTTCATTAAGAACCGCCTTTTTTAATGGGCAAAAATAAGCCTGCAGGCGCATATCTTGACTGGTATCTCCATTAACCTACAACATATCGTGGTTCTTTTTTCTTGACCCACAATTCCTACTAAAATATACTCAGCGACAAATTTGTTTTTGATTCTTTGATTCAGTCATTTCAAGACAAAACCGCACGGATAATCAATTCTAGTCCGGCTATCTTGAGCCGCATATATCAGTTACCTGAGCTTAAGTTGACACAGGGCTGATTTGGCAATATATGTCATTTATCGAGAGCCAAACACCCTAGAATGATTTCAAAACTTCAGATTGTGCTCGAGGGCAAGGCGAGTCAAAAGCGCAGCATAAACGGTAGTATGTGAGCATTTTGAGTCGGATTGCAAATCCGTCTGAGGCGGACCACATCGGACACTAGATGGGGTTTTGAAACCACTTCTACAAACGTCCAAGGTGAAAATAATGCTGACTCAGCGGTTTTTGATATGGATTCTGCTGCTTTCCTTTCTGGGCGTCCTTCCTACCGCATGTGCCACCCAAAAAAAATTAACCGTCGGAGCTACGGCAACACTGTTGGAAGATATTGCCAAATCCGCTTACAAACAATCCGATACACGCGTTATTCGTGAGGGCATGCCGGCCTATCTGTTGCTTATGGACGGCATGGTGGAAGCCTGGCCGGATAATGAGCGGCTTTTAATCGCCGCTGCCCAGGGCTATGCCACTTTTGCGTCGGCCTTCGTGGAAACTCAAGATAAAGCCTACGCCAATGTATTGTATGCTCGGGCCAAAGAATATGCCTTAAGATCCCTGGAGCAGATCGGTTTTATAAATCCAGAAATCCAACCTTTTGACGACTTTGAAGCCAGCCTGAAAGGTTTTGATAAAAAAGATGTTCCGTATATGTTTTGGGCGGCGATGTGCTGGGGCAACTGGATACGATTGAATATGGGATCCATGGAAGCATTGGCAGAACTTCCCCGCGTCGAATTATTAATGAAGAAAGTGCTGGAACTCGATGAGGGATTTCACTATGGCGGCCCCCACCTCTTTATGGGTGTGTGGTATGCATCCAGACCCAAAATGGCCGGAGGAGACTTGAAAGTGGCGCAAACACATTTTCTCAAGGCTATCGAGTTGGGACAGGGAAAATTCTTAATGGCCAATATCTATTACGCCGACCAATATGCCAAGAAAGCCTTCGACAAGGAGCTTTATATCTCTATTCTTGAGAAGGTTTTGCAAACACCTGCGGATAGCGTGCCGGAGCTGACCCTGCTCAATACCGTGGCGCACAGAAAAGCAAAAGAAATGCTGGCTGAGGCTGATGACTACTTCTAGGGGGAGAAAATGCAAATGAACACACCGATTAAAGCCATTGCCGTCGGATGTTGTCTCTTGGTCATCGGGATGTTTTTTGTCGTCCCTGTTGCCGGATCACAAAAAGCCAATGTCATAAAAATTGCCACCCTGGCTCCTGAGGGAAGCCCCTGGATCAGAACTTTTAAAGCGGTGAACGACGATATTTTAGAAAAGACAAACAACCAGGTTCGCTTCAAAATATACCCGGGAGGAATATTGGGAGATGAAGGAGACATGCTGCGCAAAGTATACATCGGCCAGATTCAGGGCGCAGTTCTGACTTCATCCGGTCTGTCGTCCATATTTAGCGAAATGGATGTCTTTCAAATTCCTTTTCTATTCGAAAAATATCAGGAAGTGGATTATGTGATCGAGAAGATGGATGCCTTTTTCAAAAAGGGTTTTGACGACAAAGGCTATACCATGCTGGGATGGTCAGAAGGCGGATTTGTGCGCCTGATGTCAACCATCCCGGTTGACACGCTGGACAAACTGAAAAAAGCAAAGGTATGGACATGGCCAGGATCACCAATGACCAAGGTCATTTTTGAGGAAGCCCGGGTTTCGGGGATTCCCCTTTCTGTGCCGGATGTGCTCGTCGGGCTTCAAACCGGTTTGGTCGATGTGGTGTATGCTCCGCCAAGCGGTGCGATTGCCATGCAATGGTTTACCAAGACGAAATACTGTACGGATGTTCCTCTCATCTATCTGGTCGGCGGACTCGTGCTAAAAAAAAGTGTTTTTTCCAAGCTACCAGTGAACTATCAGGATGTGATGAGAGATAGTTTTAACCAGCATATGAACCAGTTGAAACACGTGATTCGCAAAGAAAACCAAGAAGCCTTGCAGGTAATGGCCAAACACGGGGTAAAAATCCTAAAGCCGACGGCGGATCAGATCGCTGAATTCAAAGCACTTTCGAATAAAGCCATGAAGCGATTGGGCGAAAAGAGTTTCTCCAAAGAGATTAGAGCCGAGGTTGAAGGACATCTGAAAGCATTTCGCGGAGAGAAAAGCCAATGAAGCAATGGGATCGACTGGATAATATCATCTCACGGGTTGAAAATATTCTCATCGTTTTCATGCTAAGCCTCATGATGACAATGGCTTTTTTGCAGATCGTTCTGAGAAACCTCTTTGCTACCGGCTTTTCCTGGGCAGATGTTTTGGTCAGATATCTGGTCCTATGGGTGGCGTTTCTCGGGGCGTCCCTGGCCACCAGAGAAGGCAAACATATCAATATAGATGTATTCTCACGCTGGATCTCCGGTAAAAGCAAAATTTACCTAAAAGCTGTATGCGAGCTGTGTTCGTTAATTATTTGCGGCCTGCTTGCATATGCGGCGCTAAAATTTGTTCAATTCGAGGCCCAGATGGGAGGGACCACCTTTTTCGGGCTGCCTGTTTGGTTGCCTCAACTCATCATCCCCATCACCTTTGGCTTAATGACTTTCCGGTTCGCCCTGCGCTGCACTAAAGCATGCATGCGCAATCTAGATGCTGATCCAGATTCGGAACAGAATTACAAAATATGATCCTGCTGCTGACGATTATCCTAACCATCATCCTGATGTTCATCGGAGTGCCTATTTTTGTGGTGATTTCCGGTCTGGCACTTTATTTATTTTCCGCCAATCAAATTGACCTCTCAGCCGTCATTATTGAAATGCATCGCATGGCCACCACTCCGGTTTTGGTGGCCATCCCTTTATTTACTTTTGCTGGATATCTGCTGTCTGAAAGCGGGGCACCCAAAAGATTGATTCGGTTGTCCAATGCCATTTTAGGCTGGTTGCCGGGGGGATTGTCGGTCATTGCCCTGATTACCTGTGCCGTCTTCACCGCTCTTACCGGTGCCACCGGGCTGACAATCATCGCCCTGGGCGGAATTCTTCTGCCGGCCATGATGCGGGGCAAGTATCCGGAACTTTTTTCGTTGGGGTTGTTGACGACTTCCGGTACATTGGGCCTGCTGTTTCCCCCCAGTCTGCCGTTGATTATTTATGCCATCGTTGCCAAGGTCAGAATAGACCAACTATTTATCGCGGGAATTTTGCCTGGCCTCCTGTTGATCGTATTGCTTTCGGCATTCAGTGTGATGCGGTCCACACAAAAAGGAGTGCCCAAAACCAAATTTCAATTGAAGGAGCTGTTGACCGCTTTCAAGGATTCGATCTGGGAATTACCACTGCCGATTGTGGTACTGGGGGGCATCTACAGCGGATACGTCGCCGTTAGCGAGGCCGCTGCGATCACCGCGGTTTATGTGCTGCTGGTGGAAGTGATCATACATCGGGAAATCCAATTCCGAGAGCTGCCGCAAATCATGAAAAAAAGCATGGTGCTGGTGGGCGCAGTGTTAATCATTCTGGGTGCGGCCATGGGACTGACAAATTACCTGATCGATGCCGAAATTCCGATGAGATTGCTGGATTTCTTTAAAACCCATATACAAAGCCGCTTCTTTTTTCTGGTCGCACTCAATGTGTTTCTCTTGGCCGCAGGGTGCACGATGGGGATCTTCTCTGCTCTGGTGGTGGTGGTCCCGTTGCTGACGCCGATCAGTCAGGCCTACGGCATCGATCCAATTCATCTGGGGATCATCTTTCTTGCCAATCTGGAGATCGGGGCCAGTCTCCCGCCCCTGGGTATCAACCTGTTCATAGCCAGTATTCGCTTTGAACGACCCGTCTTAAGGCTTTATGTGGCCTCCCTGCCGTTCATCGCGATATTACTGCTCGCCCTTGTGATAATTACCTACCTTCCCTGGTTGAGCCTGGTGCTCCTTAAGTGAAATAATGAATTTTGGCTTTGCAGGCCCAGGAAGATGTTTTGAGCTAAATATTGACACTGGAAGAAATGTTCTTAATTTCAAAACGTTATGGAGACTAACGACCAACAAGAGGGCAACGGCAATCGCATAAGTGCCCTGTGGTGGGTGAAACAGATTGCATTTGTAAGTATCGGAGGATTTTACCTGTATTTTGGGGTGCACTTGTTGATTGCCGCCTACCAGATGAATAATCCGTTTTCGTTTGTTCTAACCTTTTTTGCCTCCAATTTCATCATTCTTATCAGCGGCGCGCTTCTGGTTGGTTTCATTTATCGAATAATTGTGGCGTTTAAGTATTTTAAAAAACTCAACTGACGCGTTTGACTGCGAAGCAACAGCCCATTTGCCATCTTGACTCTAGAAAGGCCGCTGTGGTATCTCGCATTGAATCGATTACGTTGGCAACATGGATCAAAACGTGAATTGCAGGAGCAATCAATGGCGCAAAACAGTTTTCAACCCGCAGAGCATTTTCCGTATCAACTAAACATCAAAAAAATAATGAAAACGCCGCTGATTTATTCACCGGACCGAGAAATTGTCTACAGCGACAGGCACCGCTATACCTATAGAGATCTCAATGAGCGCATTGGCAGACTGGCCAATGGTCTCGATCAATTGGGAACCCGACGCGAAGACACCGTTGCGGTAGTTGACTACGACAGTCACCGTTATTTAGAATGTTTTTTCGCCATTCCCATGATGGGCACGGTACTGCAGACCATCAACTGGCGGCTGTCGGCAGATCAGATTCTGTACACCATCAATCATGCCGGGGCAAAAACAATTATCATCAACACCGATTTTATCTCGATTCTGCAAACCATCTGGGATGAATTGGAAACCGTAAAAAGTGTCGTCGTCATCTCAGAAAGCGGTGCAATGCCGGACACCAAAATACCCGTTGTGGCCGAATATGAGGATATGCTGCACTCAGCATCATCTGAATTCGGTTTTCCGGATCTGGATGAAACTACCAAGGCCACCACCTTTTACACCACCGGCACCACCGGTAAACCCAAGGGCGTCTATTTTTCACACCGGCAGCTCATGCTCCATACCCTGGCTGTATCTGTATTTTCCAGCTGCTATCATACCATGTGCCGATTCAGATCAAATGACGTCTACATGCCGCTGACACCAATGTTTCATGTTCATGCCTGGGGCTTTCCGTATGTGGCCACTTTGCTGGGTGCCAAGCAGGTATATCCGGGACAATATGAGCCACAAATAATTCTAAAGTTGATTGAAGCCGAAAAGGTTACTTTTTCCCATTGTGTGCCCACCATCTTGCAGATGGTGCTAAATTGCCCGGATGTAAAACACGCCGATTTATCCAACTGGAAAGTCATCATTGGTGGTGCCAGACTGCCGAAAGGACTGGCCCAGGCAGCCATGGATGTCGGCATTGAAATCAATGCCGGCTACGGCATGTCGGAAACCTGCCCGGTCATAAGTTCAGCGGCCCCGCACGAACATATGCTGGACTGGCGTGACGACAAATTGCTCGATCTTATCATTAAAACCGGCAAACCGATTCCGCTGGCCGAAATCGAAGTCATGGATGCCAAGGGCAACATACTCCCCCATGACGGCCAGTCGAGCGGCGAAGTCGTCATGCGCTCACCCTGGCTGACGGAAAGCTATTTCAAGGAACCGCAGAAGACCGACGAACTCTGGCGCTATGGCTGGCTGCACAGCGGTGACGTGGGCTACATCGATGAAGATGGTTTTCTACAGATTACCGACAGAATCAAAGATGTGATCAAAAGCGGCGGCGAGTGGGTATCGTCATTGGACCTGGAAAATTTACTGAGTCAACATGAGGCCGTGCTGGAGTCCGCTGCCATCGGCGTGCCGGATGAAAAATGGGGTGAACGGCCTTTGATGGTGATCACCCTGAAACCGGAATATCAGGATAAGGTAACAGAGGCGGAACTCAAGGAGTTTATGAAAAAATTCGCTGTGGAAGGCAAATTGCCCAAATACGGGGTTCCAGATCGATATGTGTTTGTTGATAGCATTCCCAAAACCAGTGTGGGGAAATTAGACAAGAAGGTGCTTCGTAAAACGTATAATGAGTAAGAAAAGTGAGCTAAAGTGAACTAAAGTTTGAAGTGATCTAAAGTTAAAGAGTCGCTTTGCTCCGTCTTTTTATATAAATAGATAAAATTCCACAATCCCGCCATGGCGGGATCACTTTAGTTCACTTTAGTCACTTGAAACTATTATGTGCATCTTAATTAATATCAAATAACCACTAACTAACATCATGTTTAATCATTGCGAGGAGAAGCACATGACCAAACTATTTGAACCCAGCGAAATCAACGGTATGAAATTATCGAACCGATTTGTGCGTTCGGCCACCTGGGAAGGCATGGCGGCCGATGATGGTGCCTGTACGCCCAAACTCATTGATCTGATGACCGGCCTGGTAAAAGGTGGGGTTGGTCTGATTATCTCCAGCCATGCTTATATACTGAAGGAAGGCCAGGCCGGTCCCTGGCAACTGGGTATTTATAAGGATGAGCTGGTTGCGGGTCTTCAGGACATGACCGCTAGGGTTCATGAAAGCGGTGGTAAAATCGTCATGCAGCTTGCTCACGCCGGTTATTTTGCGCATCCCAAACTGATCGGGCAGACTCCGCTGGCCCCTTCCAATGCTGAGGGAATCTCGAAAACACCTCGCAACGAAATGTCGTCAGCGGATATCCAGAATGTTATCAGCGCATTTGAGGCCGCCGCGAAAAGGGCCAAAGCAGCCGGATTCGACGGCGTGCAAATCCATTGTGCCCACGGATACCTTCTCAGCCAATTTCTCTCCCCGGCTTTTAATCAACGCAACGATGAGTATGGCGGTGACATCCAAAATCGAGCCAGAGTCGTTCTACAGGTACTTCAGCGTATCCGTCAGGCGGTGGGCGAGGATTACCCCGTCTTAATTAAGATGAATTGCCAGGATTTCATTGAAAACGGCTTGAGCCCGGAAGATTCACTTGAAACAGCGAAAATGCTGGTTGCAGAGGGAATCGATGCCATTGAGCTGAGCGGCGGTATGCTGTTCAGCAAAAAATTGAGCCCCAGTCGCCTGGGAATCAAATCGGAAGATAAGGAAGCGTATTTTCAGGAATACGCCAAAGAATTTAAAAGGCAGATCGATGTTCCGCTGATTTTAGTGGGTGGCAACCGATCCTACGCGGTCGCCGAACGTCTTGTGGAGGAAGGCATTGCCGACTATATTTCCATGAGTCGTCCGTTTATCAGGGAACCGGATTTGATCAACCGCTGGAAATCAGGCGATCTGAGCAAAGCCACCTGTGTATCCGACAGTATGTGCTTTGGTCCGGCGATGAAAGGCGATGGCATTTATTGTGTGACCGAGGAAAGGGAAAATAAGTGATCTAAAATGCTATCCTCAAAGGCCACCAACGAAATGTCAAGCCGTAAACGGTTTCGGGAAACCATGGCGTATGGCACTCCGGATCGCACGCCATACTTCGAGGAAGGCATCCGCAAAGAGGTCATCAAAGCCTGGCGAAGGCAAGGGCTCCCTAAAAAGGCGGATCTTTCCGAAATGTTTCCGTCCGATCTGCGGGAACGAATGGAGGTGGATTTAACTCCTCGCCCGGGCTTAAGGCGTTGGCCAACCACAATGGCTGAGCTGGATACATTTCAACAGCACTTGAATCCCCTGGACAAAAAACGTCTACCCCAAAAATGGTCAAAAAGGGTGAGTGCCTGGAAGCATCGCGACCATGTCCTGATGCTATATGTCCACAGGGGTTTTTTTCAAACCATGGGGGTCCGGGACTGGCAACGGTTCGAAGAAGTCATCTATTTGCTGATAGATCAACCGGATCTCGTTCGCAGGATGATGGCCATCCAGGGAGAATTTTCGGCAACGCTCACCGAAAAGGTGTTAAAAGAGGTCCAAATCGACGCCGCCGTATTCAGTGAACCCATCGGCGGCAATGACCGTCCGCTGATCTCACCCCAGATGTACGAGCAATTCGTATTGAAAAGTTATGAACCGGTATTGAACGTGTTGAATCGATATAACGTTGAAACCATTATATTCCAGACCTTCGCAAATGCCAAAATTCTCATTCCAAGTATTTTGCGCTGGGGATTTAACTGCCTGTGGGCCTGTGAAGTGAACATCGAGGCCATGGATTACCGCAGCATACGCCAGGACTTCGGCCGCGATCTGCGACTGATCGGCGGCATCGACCTCGATGCACTGCGAAAGGATGAAGAGGCAATTCGGCGTGAAATCGAAACAAAAGTTCCGCCACTCATCCAAGACGGCGGTTATGTGCCGCTGGCCGACGGTCGCGTGCGTGAGGATGTGCCGTTTGATAATTATGTCTATTACCGGAAACTATTGGAAAAAATCACACAGGCAGGAATCTGAAACTGAAAAGATGAACATCGAATCCGCCGCAATCGGATTCGATGTTGGATGTTCATCTTTGGAGACTTCATGGCTGGACTCTCCCTGGAAAAAGTGAACAAGCTTTTGGGGACGAAGAAACTGCCGGGATCTGATAAAGAATTAGAGATTCTGTGCGTCAGAATCCGGGAGTTGGTCGACATGAATGGAGAGGACTGGGTACGGCAGA
Organism: Desulfobacterales bacterium; assembly: GCA_050116155.1. GTDB lineage: Bacteria > Desulfobacterota > Desulfobacteria > Desulfobacterales > JAHEIW01. The sequence goes on along the minus strand of JASFPE010000007.1, from coordinate 16,699 downwards.
ACCGCAAGAAGCTTCTTGATGAGTGGGATTGCATTGTTCGGGAAAAACTGATCAAGTAAATCGCTACGCCGATGTCGCGGCTTCCTGCAAACACAGTCTTAGAGGGTACATAGCCTCGAGAAGTGGTTTCAAAACCTCAGGTTGTGTTTGAGGGCAAGGCGCAATATTAGGTTCGCCGATTTGCCAGTTGAGCCGGTTGAGCCCGTTATTGAAGGAATGCTATTGGATTTTAATTTTTTACCGGCAAACGGAGTAACGGGCCCACGGGCTAAACCTTTTGACATGTGAGCATTTTAAACCGGATCGCAACGCAGCCATCGGACACAAGATGGGGTTTTGAAACCACTTCTAATCACATTAAGGAGGTGTAAAATGAAAAAATTGTCTTTAATTATTCCGGCATACGTTATTTTAATGGGCCTTGCGGTCACAGCCCATGGTGATTTTACAAATGATATACTTAAAACCTCACAGGGAGATCTGGAAATCACCTTTCTCGGTCACGCTTCCCTGATGTTCGGCTTTAAGGGCAAAATCATTTATGTGGACCCGTTTGGCGCTATGGCTGACTATTCAAAATTGCCGAAAGCCGACATGGTTTTATTAACCCACCATCACCGGGATCATATGGATCCAAAGGCGCTGGAGAGCATTCGCACACCAAAAACCGTTTTGGTATTGACAGAGACCTGTGCGGAGAAAATAAAGGGTGGTACCGTCATGAAAAACGGCGATGTCAAAACCATTGGGGGGTTAAAAATAGAAGCCATACCGGCGTACAACCTCGTGCATATGCGAAGCGAAGGTGTGCCTTATCATCCCAAAGGGATTGGCAATGGATACGTCATTACTTTTGGCGACAAAAGGGTATATATAGCCGGGGATACGGAAAACACCCCCGAAATGAAAGCGTTGCAGGATATTGATTGTGCCTTTTTGCCCATGAATCTGCCCTACACCATGGCACCGGCGATGGTGGCAGATGCAGCCAAAGCCTTTAAGCCTAAGGTCCTTTATCCGTATCATTACGATTTTGGTGACACGGATACTTCAAAGCTGGTGGAATTGATGAAAGATGCGACTGAGATTGATACACGAATCTGGAAAACGAAGTAAATATTGAGAAATGAGAACAACCATGAGCCTTTCACCCTACTTTCAGCCAGCCGAAGGGGGAGATTCAGTCTTCAGTGTCGAATCAGCAAAAATTAAATTCGGCGTCGGTGCCCTGAATGAAGTTGGTTCCGATGCCCGTTCATTGGGAATGACCCGCGTGGCTATCTACACGGATTCGAACGTGGCAAAACTCGAATCGGTATCCATTGCAGCGGACTCGCTCAAGAAGCAGGGAATTGATGTGGCAATCTACGAAGACGTGGAGGTAGAGCCCACCGATCTCTCGTTCAAAACCGGTGCAGAATTCGCAAAAGATGGGAAATTCAATGGGTTTGTTTCTGTGGGAGGCGGATCCGTCATGGATACGTGCAAGGCTTCGAATCTTTATGCTTCCTATCCGGCTCAATTTATCGATTATGTGAATGCGCCCATAGGTAAAGCCTTGCCTGTTCCGGGACCACTTAAGCCGCACATTGCCTGCCCGACAACGTTTGGTACGGCCAGCGAAAGTACGGGACTCGCCATTTTTGATTACACGGAGATGAAGGCCAAGACCGGAATCGTCAACTCACGCCTGCGTCCCGAGCTGGGCATTCTCGATCCTGGCTCCCTCAAAACACTTCCGCCTTTGGTATGCGCAGCCAATGGATTCGATGTTTTCAGCCACGCATGCGAGTCGTTTACGGCCCGACCTTTCAGCCAACGGCCTGCACCGTCTGACCCCACTAAACGGCCCATCGGCCAGGGAGCAAATCCATACAGTGATATCGCCTGCATTGAAGCAATCAAGCTGATGGGCCACAATCTGGTGCAAGCCGTCAACGCACCGCAGGATCATAATTATGTTGCCCTCATGTTTGCCGGTATGCTTGCCGGTATCGGATTCGGTAATGCGGGCAACCACCTGCCACACGGCATGTCATACGCGGTTGCGGGGCTGGTAAAGGATTATCAACCAGAAGGATGGTCATCGGATCACCCCATTGTACCTCACGGTATGGCGGTGATCCTGAATTCTCCGGCTGTATTCAGAATGACCGGCGCTGCTTGCCCCGAGCGCCACTTCCTGGCGGCCAAGGCCATCGGCAATGATGTTAAAAGCACCGGTAAAAACGACGCCGGATATATCCTGGCAGACCGTATCGTTGAAATGATGAAAGCCACCGGCATCCCAAACGGCCTGAAAGGTGTGGGTTACAGTGAAAATGATCTCGACGCACTTACGGACAAAGCGTTTCCACAAAAACGTCTGATTGATAATGCCCCAATGCCGGTCAATCGCGAGCAATTAAAGGAGCTGTTCAAGTCAGCAATGACGTATTGGTAGATTTCTTCTGTAGTCATTATGGACTGATAGAATAGAAGTATGCTAAGAATTTCACCCTCCCCTGACCCCTCCCGTCAAGGGAGGGGAATATAGGCCAATGAACTATTGATCTCTCTTAAACTGGCGATTATGTATATCAAAGAAGAGACCATTATTTCTCTCCCCTGGCGGGAGGGATTTAGAGGGATGAGGATCGAAAAAACGATAAGATAATATGACGCACAAAATCTCAACTCAGCTGGTACCGCTTGCTGATTTCAATAAAATACGTCGGGTCGATGGATTTGAGCGTATCAGCGCTGAATATCCAGCCTATTTAACAGACGAGTCAAAGTTGTCTCCGCAGCCCTTTGACCACCTTTTTTTTCCGTTGGACGAAGCCGAGCTCGCCGCCATCCTCAAACAAATGTCTGAAAGCAAGATTAACGTCACCATTGCCGGCGCACGCACGGGACTGGTCGGCGGCTGTGTTCCCCAAAAAGGAGCTCTGGTGTCCCTCGAAAATTTTGATTGCATACGGGCTCTAACCTATGATCACAATGCCGGCGAGTGGCAGACCCAGTCACAATGCGCTGTGAATTTACGCAGCCTCAACGACCAGATTTCTTCAAAGAATTTTCCGGATGTGGAGCACAGTGGCGATCAGACAGCCATCAACGCATTGAAACGTTTCAAGGATGATCCCGCCGATTATTTTTATCCGCCGGATCCAACCGAGCTGAGTGCCTCTCTCGGAGGCACGGTGGCCACCAACGCTTCGGGTGCCCGCACGTTTCGATACGGGCCGACCCGGGACTGGGTGAGAGGGATCCGAGTGATGCTCTCCAATGGTGAAATCCTGAGCATTCCGCGGGGGCAGTATTTCGCCTCACCCGAGCATGAGTTTATCGTCCGTGATTCCAAAGGCAGCGATCTGAGAATAAAATTACCATCCTACCGCATGCCGCCAACAAAAAATACCGCCGGGTATTTTACGGCCCCACAGATGGATCTCATCGATCTATTTATCGGTTCTGAAGGCAGCTTCGGTATCATAACCGAAGTGACAGCCGCCCTGGCAAAACGTACGGAAAAAATTTCCATTGTGCAGTTTCTCAAATCAGACGAACAGGCCATCGAGCTTGTATATGCCCTGCGAAACGAAAAACGCATCGAGCTGGATTTTCTGGAATTCTATTCCGGCAATGCTCTGGAATTTCTGCGACAGCGGCAGCTTCGGGATCCCAAATCGATAGATATGCCGACAATTCCCGAAAAAGCGGGAGCGGCTCTTTTTTTTGAATTTAACTTTGAAGCCATGGCCGACAACCTGGATTATACCGCACTTGAAGAAACCATAAACCGCTGCGGTGCCTCTTTTTCTAATTCGTGGGCTGGCTATGAAAATCGAGAGCTACAGCGAATGAAAGATTTCCGTCATATCCTGCCCGAGGCCATTAATGCCATCATTGCTGAGCGCAAAAAACAGTATCCCGCACTGCACAAACTGGGAACCGACCTCGCGGTACCAGACAATCGTCTGCACGACATGTGGCAGACATATAGAGAACACCTCGAGACGGCAGATCTGCAATGGGTGGCATTCGGCCACATCGGCGACAACCATGTTCATATTAATATTTTGCCTCGCGATACGGATGAGCTCCAAAAGGGTTTAGAACTCTACGAACTCTTTGCGGCCAAGGCTATTGAATTCGGCGGTAGCGTATCGGCCGAACACGGGATCGGCAAAATGAAAATCAAATTTATGGAGCTGATGTATACTCCGGAAGAGATAGATGAAATGCGGGCCGTCAAATTGGCCTTGGATCCTGAGAGCCTGTTAAATCCCGGCAATATATTCCCTGAATCTTGCATATGAAAGCCTTTGACTTGTCCACTCTCCTAAGGCGGGTAAACCTCTGGAGGGTTCGTGTAAAATTCAGGTATATCACGATTGAGGTTCGTGCATGAAAATCGTTGTTTGCGTTAAGCAGGTCCCCGAAATAACCGATGTCAAAGTCAATCCCGAAACCGGTACGCTCGTTCGTGAAGGCGTGACGTCAATTCTCAACCCCTTCTGCGAATACGCACTGGATCACGCAGCCCGATTAAAATTTACCCATCCAGAGACAGAAATCATCGCCATTACCATGGGACCTCCCCAGGCCAAGACGGCGCTTTTCCGCTGCCTCGAACTGGGGGCCGATCGGGCCGTGCTGGTCAGTGACCGGAAATTTGCCGGTGCCGATACATGGGCCACGGCGCTAACCCTGTCGGCTGCCATCAAAGTCTGCGTGCCTGATTTAAATCTCATTTTGATGGGCAAGCAGGCCATAGACGGCGACACCGCCCAGGTGGGACCGGAGGTGGCCGAGATATTAAATCTGCCGCAGATCATGTATGGTGCAGAAATGCACCTGACACCCAGCAAGAAACGGATTCGCATAAAACAGGAAACGGAAAACGGTTATGAAATACTTGAAGCCCGCCTGCCGGCTGTGGTTTCCGCCAGTAAAGGTGAACTCATTCGCAGAGTTCCTTCCTTTCAGGATGTACTTACCGCACGCACAAAAGAGCTGCGGGTGATCGCCGCCGACGACCTGGCCCTGGACGAGGCGGAATTGGGGCTGCTAGGTTCCTATACCCAGGTAGTAAATGTCTTTCCGCCCGTACAAAAAACCGGCGGCACCATACTGGAAGACCTCGAACCGGAAGTGGCTGCCAGAAAGATTGCAGCTTATTTGCGAGAGGAGAAGTTCATATAAAATGAACATCGAACGTTCAACATCGAATGTCGAATGGAAAAGTTGAAGAAGCAGACTGAATTAAGATTTTTGTTATATGTATCAAATCGGCTGAAAACGAACAGAAATAGTCATTCAAGGTTTGAAAACGGATTTTCGAAAACAATTGACATTAAATAGACGAGCGGAGCGACATCATTATTGGACGTTCAACGTTGGACGTTCGATGTTCGACATTCATCTTTCAAAACCACCCTGTAATGCATAAATGTAATCGGTGAATATGTTACGAATTGACTCTGACAAATGCAACGCCTGCGGCCTTTGTGAAAAATCTTGCCCGTTTGGGGCCATTGCCGTCGAAGAGAAATTGGCAAAGGCCAATGAGCTATGCACACTCTGCGGTGCCTGCGTCAATGTGTGTCCCCAGGACGCTTTAGCCATCGAGCGCCGAAAAGTTTCTGTCGAAGAACTTTCTCATTACAACGGCGTGTTCATCTGGGCCGAGTGCGAGTCCCGGGGCGAAAAGCATGCTCCTAAAAAGGTAGCTTATGAGATCCTGGCCCAGGGGCGCAAGCTGGCCGATCGATTGGGAGAACAGCTCAGTGCATTGGTTCTCGGCGACCAAAAATTGACAGATATTGAAAGCCTCTGTTATCACGGTGCAGATCGGGTGCTCTGCTGCCGGCATCATCTTCTGAGTCGTTATACCACCGATGGCTTTACCAATGTGATTGCAGCCGTCATCGCCAAAGAGAAACCTTCTACCTTTCTCTATGGCGCCACACCCAACGGGCGTGATCTGGCGCCACGGGTGGCTGCCCGCATGCGTCTGGGTCTTACAGCAGACTGTACCGAACTGGGAATTGATGAACACGGGCAGCTGGTGCAGACCCGGCCGGCTTTTGGCGGCAATATAATGGCCACCATTATCTCACCTTATACGCGACCGCAGACCGCCACCGTCCGACCAAACGTTTTTGCCGCTGCCGAACCTGACCCTACCCGTCCGGTGAATATCGAAGAGGTACCGGTAACACTGACTAAAGCCAATATTCGCACGCGTCTGATAGAAGAAATCCTGTTGGATTCTGAAGAAGAAAGAATCGAAGAAGCAAAAATCATCGTTTCAGCCGGCCGCGGCTGTCAGGACCCTGTGAACCTGGATACGGTTCGTGAGCTGGCCCGCAAATTGGGTGGTGTTCTGGCCGGGTCACGTGCCATTGTGGAGTTGGGATGGATTCCCCACAGTCTGCAAGTCGGCCAATCCGGGACGACCGTCGGGCCGGAGCTCTACATCGCCGTCGGCATTAGCGGAGCCGTTCAGCATCTGGTCGGCATGAGTTCGTCCAAGAAAATCATCGCCATAAACAAAGACCCCAATGCACCCATATTTAAAATTGCCGACCTGGGAATCGTGGGCGACGCTCAGGTGATTCTTCCAAAATTGATCAATGAGATCGAACGCGTTAAAGTGCGGGCTTAATTGAGCTTACGCTCAATTAGGTGCTAATTGTTATTTGCACTATCTCAAAAATGCGTCTTAGTGCCAGGGGCCCGCCGTAGACGCATTGCGGATCGCATCAAAATACTGACTTATCGTGGCAAGATGCCGCTCACACAGCATGAATTGAAAAGGATAATGAGTGTATGGGCTATAAAACTTCTTACTAAAGGCTGTGGGAGTGGCTTCCAGCCACGAGGTTTTGCTCTGCTTTCGAGCTGTCGAGCGCTTGAGTAAAACTAATATTCCTCCTTGTTCTCTGTGGTGAAATAGTCAAGATGATAGATGTTACAGCCGCAATACTCGTCAAAGACGCTAAGATTCTGATCGCCAAACGAAAAGACACTGATATAATTCCCAATAAATGGGAGTTTCCAGGCGGCAAAATCAAATCCGATGAAACTCCTGAGGCATGTCTAAGGCGAGAAATAAAGGAAGAGTTTGGGGTTGATATCACAATCGGCAATTATCTGGGAGAGAGTGTTTATCATTATGATCACGGGTCCATCCGTCTCTGTGCCTATCGCGCCTACTGGCAAAGGGGGCATTTTATCTTAAAAGAACACGCCGATTTCAACTGGGTAACCGTAAATCAGCTTCAGGAATTTGACTTTGCACCGGCGGATTTGCCATTTGTCGAAAAACTTATCGCTGCTGAAATCAAGATTTGAAGAGGTATTTGATTTTTGACCTGATGCAATTTTTGGTGTAAACTGTTTTATGGTAATCTCGTAAAAAGTCAAGAAACTCCCTCTCCCTTGATGGGAGGGGATTAAGGGGCGGGTGATCACCCCCACCCAAACCCTGCCCCATCAAGGGGGAGGACTTTTAGGGAATTACAAGGGTTATTAGACAGACTGTGAATCCCCTCCCGCCAGGGGAGGGGAAATCTGACTTCTTACGAAATCATCATTTATAACATTTTTTATTGGGAACCAATCCTAACTTGATTTATCAATGCAGGCAATTTTGACAGCACAGATGACATTGGGCAAGCCTCTAAAACTGAAAACCATCGCGGCAGCCAGTATGCTCCTTTTTCTTTGCGTTTCTTTTGCATACGCTCAGGCCAGCACCGAACAATCCAAAGAGGAAAAAGCCAGGAAGCGCGAGCTTAAGCGTGATGCCGCCCTTAATCTTTGGCGACTCAAAAAATCAATAGAAGAAGAAGGATTTTATGCGGCGCGTGTGGCCTTAAACATTTGGCGCAGCACCGCCATCGATGCGGGCACCTTTGATCAGGCGAAATACGATGAGCTAAAAAAACAGATGTATGAAAAATCTGTAGAAAAATCTCTTCTATGTTTCGAATACTATTTAGAGGAAACGAGTTTTCACGACGCCTTTATGTGCCTGCAAACATGGAAAATTCATTCTCAGGAAATTGGCGTCTTTGATGCGGAAAAATACCAAGCGCTAAAGGATAAATTAGAAGACGCCAGAGCGCAAAAAGCAGAAGCCGAAAAAAAACAATCTGAGGATAAAGAAAAGTAAAACTTTTATTTGTTATCCTTTTAAATTGCGCAACACGCTTTTCATCATCGCTGCATCTTTAAAGGGTTGGGGGGATTCATTGATCAGGGTGATATCTAATTTTCGTTTCACCAATTCCCTGGCCAGAGGTTTAAAAAACTTCTTTTGCGTCACAACATGCTTCCGTTCACCTTTCTCTCCATATTTTATGCCGGAAAAATGAGCATGGAATTTTTTCGGCAGCTTATTTAAAACTTCTGCATAATCGATCATTCCCTGTTGCCGGGCGTATAAATGGGAAAAGTCTACGGTTATTGCGCATCTGGTGTCTTTCATCAAACGCTTGATCTCTTCGATTGATCCAAACTGTGAGGGTTTTCCCGTGATTTCGGGACAGAGCCGAACATTCCATTTCTTTTCTTTGATGATTTTTTGTATTCCTGAAATGCCTTTATTGATCAAATCGTAAGTTTGTTCTGCGGTCTTCTTCTGGTAGAATCCGGCATGGAACACAACGCAGCGTGCGCCTAAGGCGTGAGCTCGTTCACATGAATCGAGAATACGCTTCTTGCTCGCAATGATTTTAGCCACATCATCTGAAGCCAGATTGATATAATATGGTGCGTGAACGGAAAGAATAATTCCTTTTTCTTCGGCCAGGGCACCGACCTTACGGGCGTCATCGACACTCATACGAACGCCATAGGTAAACTCCACCTCCATGCAGTCTAAGCCCATCCGGGCAACTTTTTTTACCCCCTCGATATTACCCAATCCAGCGGAGCCTGCCGGACCCACTCGTATCATTAACAAACACCTTAGTTAAAAAAATAAATTGCATAATTGTTATCACCGATCCATTCAATACAGTTGGAGGATCGGTTCTTCAGGCCTTAAGGATCGTCCCTGTGGGACTTTCGGTTTGAGGCAATGGCTATATTTTTCAGCAGCCCTGTTCCATCGGCGCTGGTTTTTTTGCCTTCACCCTCTAACCTCCAACCTCCAACCTCCAACCTCCAACTAAATGGACCAGTGACCAGTGACCAGAAACTAATTCGGCAACTGCTTTACGATCTCGGGTATCAATGCCTGCGGTTTAAAATTCAGCGTTGCAAAATAATCTTCGACGGTTTCTTCCCGGCGAATGAGTTCCACGGTTCCGTCTGAATGAAGCAGCAGTTCCTTGGGGCGCAGTCTGCCATTATAATTGAATCCCATGGCATGTCCGTGAGCCCCGGTATCGTGAATGCACAATATGTCCCCATCTTGAATCGCGGGCAGCTCCCGCTGTATGGCGAATTTATCATTATTTTCACACAGGGGGCCCACCACATCGACGCGGCCGGCACAGGTTTCCATGCTTTTGCCGACAACTGTGATATGGTGGTACGCACCGTATATTGCCGGACGCATGAGCGCCGCCGCGGACGCATCCACTCCGATGCATTTTCGATAAATATCTTTATGATTAATGGCCCTTGTCACCAACACACCATGGGGCCCCGTCATGAAGCGCCCGCTTTCCATGGTCAGCTGCGGCACATAGCTATTTCGTTTTTGAAAATCCGCAAAAAAGATGGTGATTTCTTTAGCCATTTTGTACAGATCCAGAGGTTTGTCTTCGGGTCTATACGGTATGCCGAGCCCGCCGCCGATATTGATAAAATCGAAAACAATGCCAAGTTCCTCATTTATCCATTCGGCAACCTCGAGCAACATGACGGCCGTCTCTACCATGTATTCATAATTCAATTCATTGGACACCAGCATGGTGTGAAGCCCGAAGCGTTTTGCACCGAATTTCCGGGCAGCTTTATAGGCTTCCACGAGTTGCCCGTGGCTGACACCATATTTAGACTCAACTGGGTTGCCGATGATGCTGTTGCCGGTTCGTTTCGGTCCCGGGTTGTATCGCAGACAGATCAACTCGGGCATGTGAGGGACTTTTGGAAGCAGCGAGATATCATCGAGATTTAAGATACAGCCGCCGTCTTTTGCGGCGATAATGAATTCCTCTTGCGATGTGTTGTTGGACGAAAATATGATGTCATCGCCGCGCGCGCCAACCTGTCTGCTGAGAATAAGTTCGGCAATGGAACTGCAGTCAAATCCGAATCCAAGATCTCTCATGATATTCAATATGCCGGGATTCGGCAGGGCCTTGACGGCAAAATATTCTCTAAAACCATTCAATTTAGAAAAGGCCTTGATAAGTGCCTGGCCGGTTTCACGGATGCCGGTTTCGTCATAAATATGAAATGGTGTGCCGAAATGCGCAACGATTTCTTCTATAATCGGATACAACCGTTTTTCAAATGAGCTCGACATTGGCATAGATTTATTCCCTTCCTCTTAATCCCCCCCACTAGAGACTGTGTCGTCATTTAAAAAACGTATAGTTCTAGTCCGTCATGCCGGACTTGATCCGGCATCCAGTTTCTTAAAATTTCGAAAAAACAAGGGATAGCGCTAAAGCTTCACTACGTGCCCGGGTCAAGCCCGGAATGACAAAAGCAGCAACTGCGTGGTTATGCTAATTGCAACGCAGTTTGCCAGTGGAGGGGAAATGTAATAATAGCAACTTTTCCGACCAAACATCTTATTAAACACGAATAACTAATAACAAATAACAAATAACGATTAACGGACGAAAATTTCTTAGGAAATTTTCGGGTCCAGCACATCCTTTATCCGCTGCATGGCTTTTTCAACATTTTCATGGTTGTTAAAGGCACTGATGCGAATATATCCTTCACCGCATCTCCCAAATCCAGCGCCGGGTGTGCACACCACGCCGGCCTTTTCGAGCAGCATATCAAAAAATTCCCAGGAATCCATTTTGCCATCTATCCAGATGTAGGGCGAATTTTCGCCGCCGATGCAATCATATCCCAGGGCCGTCATTTCTTTGCGGATCAGTGCTGCATTTCGCAGATAATAGTAAATTAAGGCGCGGGCCTGGACTTTGCCCGCTTCACTGTAAACGGCCTCAGCGGCCCTTTGAACCGGATAGGACACACCGTTGAATTTGGTGGTGTGGCGCCGATGCCAGAGTGTATGCAAAAGATACTTTCGGCCGTCAGCCATAAATGCCTCACAGGATTTTGGTATTACCGTAAACGCACAGCGGGTTCCGGTGAATCCCGCTTTTTTGGAAAAGCTTCTAAATTCGAGGGCCACTTCCCTGGCCCCGTCGACCTCGTAAATCGATCTGGGTAATTCGTCATCCTGGACAAATGCCTCATAGGCGGCATCATATAAAATCAGTGCGTTATTTTCCCGGGCATAATCAACCCATGCTTGCAGCTGAGATTTGGGGATCATCGCACCGGTGGGATTGTTTGGAAAGCACAGATAAATCAGATCAACATTTTCTTCCGGAAAATCCGGAATGAATCCATTTTCTCGGCTTCCCTCCAGATAAACGATCCCATCATATCTGCCGTTGTCAAAAGCGCCGGTACGACCGGCCATGACATTGGTATCCAGATAAACCGGGTAGACAGGGTCGGGAATCGCTGTTTTTATATCCGGCGCCAAAATATCCAGGATATTGCCAGTGTCACATTTGGCCCCGTCACTGACAAAAATTTCATCGGCGGAGATGTCCGCCCCCCGGGCTTGAAAATCCTCTCTGGCAATTTTTTCACGCAAAAAATCATATCCCTGCTCCGGACCATAGCCACGAAACGTCTCAATGTCGGCCATTTCATCCACAGCCCGGTGAAAGGCGTCGATACAGGCGGGCGGCAATGGGCGCGTAACATCACCGATGCCGAGCTTGATGATTTCTCTATCCGGATGGGCCTTCTGAAAAGCATCAACGCGTTTCGCAATTTCCGAAAATAAATAGGATGCCTGAAGTTTCAAATAATTTTCATTGACTCGAATCATAGCTCACCCCTTGTTTAATTTACACAACTTCGTCTTTTCATATATGAATTCTTAGCAAAAAAATCATTCGCGGGAGCGGCATCTTGCCGCGATGCTAAAATCTTTGGATTTGAATGCTTTTTATCGCGGCTGGAAGCCGCTCCCACATTATTAGACTATCTCAAATACAAAAACTCTGTGGGAGCAACATCTTGCTGCGATTCAATTTAAACCGGTTCATAATCCTTTCTAGCTTATGCTATCGATCGCTATCCTGGCCGTCTCCTTGTAAGTTGACAGAACTATCGCGGTTCGCGTCGATTTGACGGCCTTAATAGATGAAATTTTATCTCTGATAAACTGGCCCAATTCTTCATTGTCAGACACGCGAACTTTAACCAGGAAAGCATCTTCACCGGCAATATAATGAACCTCTTGAACCCCCGGCATTTCAGACAACTTCTTGCCCACCTGTTTTTCATCGGTTACTTTGTGAGTTGTAACAATCACAAAGGCAACCAGGCTGCGTGAAAATCGCTTCGGATTCAGCCGCACTTCATAACCGTCGATAAATCCCTGGTTTTCCAGCTTGCGGATGCGCTCCAGCACGGCCGATGGGGCCAACCCTACCTGACGGGCCACCTCCACATTCGGAATACGGGCTTTTTCCTGTAATATCTTCAGTATTTTTAGACTTATTTCATCAATCATTCTTGTTTTACCTTATTTATCAGAAAATTATTCATATATTTTTAATTTGTCAAGAACAAAATTCAGTATTTTTTAATTTTTTAAGAAAAAGACCCGAATATAAGCAAACTTAAAAAATGCTCAGAGTAACCGCGTATGTCATGAATAATCTTGGTGACAATTATATAAATTTGCTTTCCAAAGCACGATAGTTGCGTATGCAACTATCGTGTGTTAAAGATGAAAATTATGAGATTAGGAAACCGTAAAAAATTGGTGGGACGCTGGATTTCATTGATAAATAGATACACACAAATCTATCTCGGCAAAGAGTTAAAGCCATATGAAATGGGTCCAGGACAGGGAATGCCTTTTGTTGAACTTTTTGCCAACGAAGGAAAAAGTCAGGATGAGCTTTCGCAACTTATTAAAATAGATAAGGCTACAACGGCACGTTCCCTGGCGAAATTGGAGGATAAAGGCTATATAATCCGAAAAAGGGATTCAGCCGACAATCGGATCAGGCGAGTCTATCTTACCGGCAAAGCAAAAAAATTTGCGCCTACGTTCTTTGCAATATTCAATGCATGGTCGGACACCCTGGTGCAAAATTTCAGCCCGGAAGAAAAGGAACAACTCCTAATATTCTTAGAGAAAATGGGACGAAATGCCATGGCTAGGTTAGAGAAATAGAACGTGAGAAAATACAGTCATCGGGCTGCAAACAAAGTTTTGAAAAATTTTCTTAGAAAAGGGTTGACATTTTAATTTTAAGGAGTAAGTTACGCCTTCTTTGTCAATTTACTCCTTAATAATAAAGTGAAATTTTAGGATTAAACGTGAAACTGAAATTTTTAATTAACACATTGAAAACACGCAAGACGATTTACAGGGCTAAATGCTATTTGCAGAAAAAACGAGTCATTTAAATATATAATTCATCATTTTAATCGGCAGGGCCGTAAACGGCGCTGCCATTTTTTTGCAAAGGAGAATAAAATGTATTTTGAGGCTATTTTTAATCCGTCTACACCCAATGATTATAATCCGGATGCAATAAACTTTGTGGGAAAAAAGATCGCCGTCCAGGACGGCTGGATTCTCGAAGAGGGACCTCACAAAGGCGAACATTGCTTTTATTTGCCCAATTCTACTGTCGGCAGCATCCCTCAAAGCGATTTAAAAGAGTTAAAAAATATTCCCTATGTGCAGTGGAAAGCAATTTATGACCATATCGGTCTAGACAATTAGTTCTCAATTTGCACCCGTAAAATCCTGCCGCGCAGCGGCTGAGGATTTTATTTTGCCGGCGCCTGCCGCATTCGCGACCTTACAGACGGTGTGGCGGGTGCCGTCGGCAAATAAATTCAATTCGTCCCCGCACAAGTCCACGGAATAAACACCAGTGTTGTTTCCCAGATGAAATTTACGAAACCCGCATTGATTTAATCGCACTTTCTTTTGCGGAATGAATACAGCAAGATCCCAAAATAGATGAAGCCGTAAAATGTCTAATTTCCCCTCCTCTGGTGGGAGGGGAATAAGGGGAGGGGGATGTAATTCCATCTTATTCACCCTGGCCCTCTCCCTTCAAGGGAGCAGGAGTTTTTTGATTTTTTTTACAAAACCATTAAATTTCAAATTACAAATCGCCACTATCCCCGCTTCGTCCGACACAGCTAGCGACAAAATACGAAAAATAATTTCATTGCCAAATTCGTCGGTCATGTAATATATGTCCGATGCGCAATCTTCGATAACCCAATATTCAGCGAGGTATTCATCATGAAAAAATACACCCAATGCGTTCACAGCGGCACATTCAAAGACAAAACCACCAAAGGTGTCAATACCCCCATTTTCACCTCATCTTCATTTCAATATCTCGAGGACCTGCAAAATATCTATCCCCGCTATTTCAACACCCCCAATCAAAAGACCCTCGTTGAAAAGCTATCTGCTCTGGAAAATGCCGAAGGCGGTTTGATTTTCAGCTCGGGCATGGCCGCCATCAGCACGGTATTGTTTTCGTTTTTGAACAGCGGCGATCATGTCGTATTGCAAAAAGACATTTACGGCGGTACCCATCATTTTGCCACTGCTGAATTCGATCGCTTCGGAATTCAATATGCTTTCACAACCAATAAAACCGAGGATATTACCAATGCCATTCGGCCAAACACAAAAATAATCTATATCGAAACCCCCTCAAATCCATTGCTGCTCATAACCGATATCGAAGCCGTGGCTCACGTCGCGAAGTCTAAAAATATTCTGAGTGTCATCGACAACACATTTGCCACCCCCATAAATCAAAACCCGTTGGATCTGGGCATTGATATCGTGGCCCATAGCGGCACAAAATACCTCGGGGGCCACAGTGATATTTGCTGCGGTGCGGTTTTAGCATCAAAAGGCCATATTGAAACCATCCGCGCCGCAGCCAGCAATTTCGGCGGCAGCCTGAATGCTTTAACCTGTTACTTTCTGGAAAGAAGCCTGAAAACGTTGGCCGTCAGGGTCGAAAAGCAGAGCAAAAACGCCTTTCAGATTGCAAAATATCTGCGGAATCATGATCGTATTCAGACGGTATATTACCCGGGGTTGGAAAGCCATCCAGGATACGAAATCGCTAAAAAACAAATGAACTCATTTGGCGCCATGCTTACATTGGAATTAGATCCCCATGCCATCGATGCCGAGCAATTTCAAAAGAGGCTCAGGCTGATAACCCCGGCCGTAAGCCTGGGAGGAGTTGAAACCATCATCTGCTCGCCGATACTCACGTCTCACGCAAAAATCAGCGAAGATGAATGCGCCGAGCTAGGCATAAACGACCGGCAGCTAAGGTTATCCGTAGGAATCGAAGATGCCGATGATCTCATCTCCGATATCGAACAGGCCCTGGCGGACTGATCTCTGGCGCCAAAAGTGGACGTTCAATAATTGAACACCAACACCCCTTTACGAATCTAAGCAGAGTGTTTTTGCTGTCATTCCCGCAAAGTTTGTCCCCGCGAAGGCGGGCAGAGGGAATCCAGATTTGTGAAATTTTACGCTTGGTAATTTTGTGCAGCTCTAGATTCTGATAGGTCTGTGTAAACACTGCAACCGACAAAAAGGCAAAAGTAGCTTCAAATGATTAATCATGGTGGCATTTCGAACTCTGTCAGAAGCCCGCAACACGGCATCTTTTATATGATTTTTATGAGTGGATGTATTGTTTCCATGGACGCTTCGGCAAAGTTACTGAGCAGCGAAATGCCATCGCTGATGGTAGTCTGGGGGCGTTATCTTTTCAATTTCATATTCATCGCGTGGTTTTTTTTTCGAGGTGACCCCCGGGGTCTTGTGCGGACCAAGAGATTCAACTTGCAAATCCTGCGCTCATTCCTGGGTCTTAGTGCAACGTTCACCTTCTGGTGGGCTTTGGTATTTCTATCACAGGCAGATTGCGTGGCAATTGCATTTATCGCTCCACTGTTAGTGACGGCGCTTTCAGTGCCGTTATTGGGTGAAAAGGTCGGTGTTCACCGCTGGGGAGCCGTAATTATGGGCTTTATCGGTGTGATGATTATCATCCGCCCAGGAATGGCCATCGTGCATTGGGCAGTGATACTGCCATTGATCACCGCTCTGTTCTGGGCAAACTACCAAATCACAACTCGGATATTGAGCCGCACCGACAGTGCACTGACGACGCTGTTCTACACCGCTTCCGGTGCTCTGTTTTTTACCACCCTGGCAGTTTGGTCGGTCTGGGTGACTCCCACATTTAGACAATGGCTTATCTTGGCGTGCTCGGGATTTCTATGAACAATGGGACATTACTTCTTGATTAAGGCCTTTGAACTTGCACCTACCTCCATGTTGGCTCCTTTTAATTATACTTCAATATTATGGTCCACTCTTCTGGGTTATGTCTTATTCGGAGATTTTCCTGATGGGTGGACTATTGCTGGCGTTGTGATAATTATCTCAAGTGGACTG
>JASFPE010000006.1:0-32877 GCA_050116155.1 Desulfobacterales bacterium | reverse complement strand
ACGAACTGGAAGTCGCCCAATTGATGATCTGGCATCAAGATAAGTGGCTTACGCCTGTTTTGAAGGGATTTATGGATGTTGTTCGAGAGGTTTTGAAGGCAGGTGAGTTGATATTATTCTTTTACCCAATCTTCGGCATCCTTGAGATTGGAGAAAACCTTAAACTCTTGTGGTAAATCTGTGGCGATTTTCGTAAAAAATTTTGCCAAAGCTGCCTGCTGGTCTGTTTCGACAACGATTGCAGTTTTCCGAATGCTGGCATCTGCGGGATAGTATTCCTTAACGAGGATTTTCAGCCTATCCAAATCATCGACAGATAACTTTTCCGGGCCTTTACGGAATACCCAAATTCTATTTTGCTCCGGAATACCTTTGACATAAAATAACCTTGCAACGCCTTGCTGTATCTCTCTGAAATCAAACCCTTCTTTGGGTTCTACCAATATGTAGTCCTTTTTTATGGTTATTTGGGGTGGCATTTTCTCGATGATATTTTTTTAAATTTTTTATTTGCGATTACGGGCGGTAGCGTCTTTCTGGAGCGAAATTTATAGATATCATCCAGAATCAGAGAAAGTCAATATAGTGCCCGAATTTAAACTTTTCTTCATTCTAATATTGCGTTACGTTGTCTTTTACGGAATACACTTTATGGCAGTAGAACCTTAAACCCAAA
This sequence comes from Desulfobacterales bacterium, assembly GCA_050116155.1. Lineage (GTDB taxonomy): Bacteria > Desulfobacterota > Desulfobacteria > Desulfobacterales > JAHEIW01. Next base: position 32,201 of record JASFPE010000006.1, on the reverse strand, counting down.
GGAGGAACTCATGACCCATGAAATCTTGAAACTGAAAAGCGTCCATCCCACCGTCGGCTATTCCCATGCAGCCAAAACAGGCAATACCCTGTATATTGCCGGACAGGTTGCCCAGGACGTGGAGGGTAATGTGGTCGGCAAAGGCGACTTCGAAGCCCAGGCCCGCCAGGTTTTTGCAAATTTGAAAAACATCATAGAGGAAGCCGGCGGCAGCCCCCTAAACATTGTGAAAATGACCACATTCCTTACCCATTACAACTACATCGAAACTTATCGTAGCGTTCGAAACGAGTATTTTTCAGAGCCTTTCCCGCCCAACACCCTGTTGATCATAGAGAGTTTGGCTTTGCCGGACTACATGATAGAGGTGGAGGCGGTTGCGGTTCTAGACTAGTTTTTATCGGGGAATGGCCCTTTTTTGCTTTATCTTTCTGTCTTCTGTTCTCCGCAGGCATTGGGGCAGGGCGCTTAGGGCGTGGGGCATAAGGCTTGGCGCAGAACGCATAGAATTAAAAGAAATAGTCTGTTTTCATTCTAGGAAGGAGTTGTGATGAACTTGGAGGACATACGCAACATTGCAGTTCTTGGCAGCGGCACGATGGGACATGGAATCGCCCAGATTTTTCTGATGAGCGGTTATCCGGTGATGCTCTTTGATATTGAGGAATCGATTTTAAAGACAGCTAAAGCGCGCATAAAAAACAGTTTAAGGCTTTTTCGGGAGGCCGGATTGATTGAAAGTCCGACCGACCAATCCGCTCTTGAAAGACTTCATCTCACTTTAGACCTAAAGCAGGCCACAGAAATGGCGGATTTTATTGTTGAGGCCATACCCGAAGAGCTCGCTCTGAAGCAAGATCTCTTCCAGCGCGTTGAAACGCTTTGCGGCCCAAATACCATCATCGCCAGCAATACCTCATCTTTGACTCTGAAAGAGATCGGGGCATGGGTGAAAAACAAAAAGCGTTTGATTATTACCCATTGGTTTAATCCCCCCCAGCTTGTTCCCACGGTGGAAGTTGTCAAGGGCGATGAGACAATTGGTGAGATTATGGATATTACCTGTAAGCTGTTGGAAAAGATTAAAAAAGCCCCGGTAAGGATACATCGGGAAATTCCCGGATTTTTGGTCAATCGGATACAGATCGCCATGGCCAGAGAGGTTCTCGATCTTTACGAAAAGGGGATCGCCAGTGCCGAGGATATCGATGAGGCCGTAAAGGGCAGTATCGGGTTTCGCCTGGCCAGTATTGGTCCTCTGCTCACCATGGATCTTGGCGGACTGGAAATCTGGTCCAGGGTTCTGGAGAATTTGCTTCCGGATATCCAGCATTCCACAAAACCACCAGAGGTGTTAAAGCAGCTTGTTGACCAGGGGCATAAAGGCATCAAGAGTGGTAAAGGGTTTTACGATTACAGCATGGATTTTTCAAAGGGGGAGCTCGAGGGGGTAATCAAGAAACGTGATCAAGAGTTCCTCGACCGCCTCAGAAATCTCTATTGGAAGAGCGAAACTAGCAATAAATAGGTTAATAATCTAGTGTGCTGTGGCGAGAAATACGGATTCCATCTTGACGAACTATTGTTCAACTTGAGATTCACTTTCCCGAAGATTAGACCACCATCCTGAAATTTGATCGTAGAAAAGTTCAGCCAGAACGCAGCCGCAGACCATGATGATGGCCAACAGCTGAAAGGTGGTAATGTTCGCATTAAGAATGAAGAATGCCAACATGGCGGCGATGACCGGCTTCAGGAAAAATAGATAATTGGCCCGGCCGATGTCCGGTGCAGCCGACAAGCCCCACAGCCAGAGAATGAAACCGATACAGGTGTTCCAGATCCCAAGGGTAAGGATCGAAAAGTAGGCTTTGCTCGAACGTTCAAAGAGCGTCATTGGATCAACCCATATGTCCCAAAAAATGCCCACGGTTACCCAGAGTGCCACAGCACCTAGCGCAAACGTCAGGGTCGTGATCCGTATCGCGCCATAGCGGTTGATCACGGGACGTATCAGAACCAGGTAAAGCGCTCCGACGATTGCACATAAAAGCGCCAAAATAACTCCGTAGATAACCCCGCCACCTAATTTTAGTTGCTCCAGATAGCCGTCGGTGAGCAATAAGGAGACGCCAACCAAGGCCCCGAAGCCGCTGACCATTTTAGGCGCCGTGATCCGTGCCCTGTTGATAATGCCATCGAAAATAACTACCAAAATCGGCATGGTCGTAACGATCGTTGCCACCTGAACCACCGAGGCATAATCCAGCGACCAGTGGAAAAACAATTGGGCCAATGTCATGCCGAAAATACAAAGGGTCAGCACCTTGAAGGGTTGTTCTTTAAGTGGCAACAGGAGATTTCTGGAATTCTTCGAAGACAGCGATACGATCAACAGGGCGGCTCCACCGACCATAAAACGCCAGACGGAGACTTCGGCGCCTTTGAGGCCGGATAATACCGTGAAGAATTCGCTGGTCGCATGACCGAAAACACCCATAAAAGTAGACAGGTATGCCCAAAACACAATTTTTTTATAAAACACGTGACCTCCTCCCAGAAATCAGATCTTAATTCACCTTTTACACATAGATTTCCCTTATCAAGATGTTCTGCAATATCGGCACCGCAATAGCCCGATTAATCTCGCCTTGCGTTTTCTATTTGCAACCCTAACGTCTCAGGCATTCCCCTCAGCAACGGTATCCTAATGAAAAGATCGAGTCCAATAATGGTAAGAAATACGTATTGTGGACCCAGGTTGTCCCAGATTATCCCCGCTGCGTATGCGGACCCGGCAGAAAGTAAAAGCCTAACAAAGCGGATGATGCCCAACCATCTGCCCATTTGCTCTGCAGGGACCAGTTCAAATGTCATCGCCCCTGTAACAATCATGCTGACAAAATAAAAACCTTGCAAGATGCCGGCCGCTATTAGGAATCCGGGACTTGGCGCCCAAATCAGCGTCAAGTTTGAAACCCAAAAAAGGGGTGCTATCAAATATATCACTTTTTTTCGTCCAATCTTATCCGCCAGCCTGCCAAAAGGTATCCCGAACACCAGGGGCGTCAATGCAAAACCGGTAACCATGTATCCCAGGATGTATTGATCAGCTCCCTTGAAATCATGTGCGAAAACCTGGCAGAATGGAAGAACCATACCCAGTGGCAAAGATGTTACGGAGGAGATAATGAGCCACCGCTTTAGGTTTCGTCCTTCCTTAAATACCTGAGAAAAGCCTTTGAATAGGCTACCCCTTGCCACGCTTTGGTTTGTCCATTTGCGGTCGGATAGTTGAGTGTAAATTAGAAGAAATGTGACAATTGTGATCGCTAAACCGACAAAGAATAGGGGCCTTATACCCCTGACATTTACGCCACCAAATTCCGTAACCATCAGGGCTCCCATTATGGGACCCGCCATTCCCAATAATCCCGCAGCAAAAGTTTCACAGATACTCATACCGGTGGCTCGATCTTGGTTTGCTAGGGAATTTGCACAAACGGTGGCGCAACTATGGACGGAATTTGTAAATCCGAGCCAATATGCCATCATTGCAATGATGATGATTGTCCAGTTTGTGGCCAGGCCGTAGGTTAGATATGAAATAGCAAGCATCGTAATCCCGATCAGATAGATCTTCTTAGTGCCGATTCTATCAATGAGCCAGCCGCTCAGTAAACTCAATAGGCCGGCGATCCCCATTCCAAGACTATTGACTAAGCCAAGCTGAGTGGCAGAGGCACCTAACGCAATAGTATAAATTGACAGGTAAGGGACAACCATCTGGTAAACAAATCTCTCTAGAGATGACCGCGTTACTGTGACATACCAATCTCGCTGCTGTCTTCTTAAAAAATCAGCCGCATTGGTGATCGCAACAGTTGCACTTGCTCCTATTTGCATAATTGTGTGCCTCAGGTAAGTAAATATGTGGATGTTGCTGGCTGTTAATACTTATTATAAATTTTTTTCCTGTTGGCTGGTTAACCCGTTTGCCGAATAGGTTGTGAGAAATTTGAATACAGCTATCATAAAAACAGGTTACTTCATGTTCACTTCCTTTTCAGCCTCTTCTACAATGGCCCGTATCTGCTTGACAACAGATACGGGTAATGGTTCCGGCTGGTAGTCTTCGATGATGTCGATTGCCCGGGACAGGGCTTTGGCATAGCTCTGAGGCTTGCCATTGTTTTCCCAACCTTCCCTGTTATTTCGGTCAAACAAATGTGTTTGCGACAGGGATTTCATTTTTAGCAATGTTGTATCTTGACTCAAAAATTCGCCAAAGGGGCCGATCTCCTGAATCAAATCCACCGAAAGTGTTTCTGTGTTTACGTCAAACCCCTGCCGGAGATGTTTGATCATCCGGACGATTTCGTCATCTAAAACCGCCTGACCGAAATCAAATGTAAGTCCGGTCTCCAACCCTCCGATTCCGACAATTAAACTGGCCCCGGCCATGGCCGCCGACACACCCGTCAGGGCTTTTTCATAGGCGGCCTGGATTCCGTGCCGCTTGCTGTCTGAAGATATTCCAGGAACCAGACAAGGCAATTGATAATATCGGCACAACCCTGCCACAGATGCTCCGATCAAGGCGGTTTCAGGAGAACCCAGGGGGCAGGTGCCCCACCGCAGATCCATTGCAGTGGAATAACTGGCATAAATAACCGGAGCGCCTTTGCAGACCAGTTGCGTCAGGACGATACCGGATAGAATCTCGGCGTTGGTTTGCACTAGCACCCCCGCGAGGTTCACCGGGCCGGTGCCGCCGGCCATGGCCATGGATGCAATATTGGTGGTAAAACCAGCGCGTGAAGCCGTCATAATTGCCTCACAGAATTTACGTGTCAACTTGAGGGGGCTGGATACTGCTGATCCAAACGAGATTGGCTTTCTATTTTTCAGGTTCTCAGCACCGCCTACGACTGCCTCGGCCATGTCGATAATTTTTTTCGTTTCCCATTCGCTTTCCGGTCCGTGGAAGCAATGTTTGGTCGTATTGCATAAACTGGCTTCTGCGGTATGCAGGTGTAATACTTTCTGCGGCTGGTCGAGCGGGTACACTGCCCGTGAATAGACGCTTACCTCTTTTAAGGCATCACACAGGCGGGCACTGGTGGCAAGATCCGCCTTGGTGGATTTTCTACACAAGCCTGTATGGGGGTCGATCATGTTAATGCCGCCGCCAAAGTTGAGATAGGCATTCGTATTACCATCGAGAAGGATGTCGCGATCCGGGTTGCGGCCGGCCAGCATCACCTGAGCCGGTGCCGACTGAATGGCATCCTCGACCATGGAGGGTGGCAGTTTTACGGTGTTGTTTTTTTCATCGACCCGGGCGCCACAGCTGCCGAAAACTTCTCGGGCTTGCCGATCCTCTACAAAAACCCCTGTATTCTCCAGGACCTTTAGCGTTGCCAGGTGAATATCTCTGTAGTTGTTTTGAGTGAGTAAATTGAGTCCACCGATAACCGCTAGTTTTTGATCATTGAAGAAATCGGCCATCTGACATTCCTCTGCTAGAAAGTTGTGACGAAGATTCCGCCTCGGGTTTTCGATCTTTTAATTCACCTGTTTCAACTTATCAAGCCATATTTGGGGGAATGAAATTATTTTGGAAAGAGGGTAGTCGCACATCCAAACAAAAAGGAAAAACATGAAAAACGGAGGGAGTTGAATCATTCCAAATTTGACCAGGTAAAAAACGGGTTACCTTTTCACGATTTGCGAGTGAATATCGGGAAAAAGCCTGATATGTAAACTATGTTTCCAGTTATAGCTTGTGGACCGGGCGCTTGCCTTTCTCCTCGTAATAGGGCATCATCTCGGGTACAAGCTCAGTGAGTTTTTTCTCACGATTTTCCGGAGCCGGGTGGGTGCTGAGAAATTCGGGGGGGCCCTTACCGCCGACTTTGGCCATCTTTTGCCACAAGGTGACGGCTGCCCGTGGATCATATCCTGCTTTTGCCGCCAGCTCGATGCCAATGCGATCCGCCTCTGACTCTGCGGAGCGGCTGTTAGGCATTTGAACGGCCAGCGCGGCAGCCAGTGCGGCCCCTGTCAGTGCCAGGCTTTCGCCGTCCGTTGCCACACCCACCGCTATCACACCGATCGTACTTGCCATGGCCACTGACATCTTCTCGGCAGAATGTTTGGCCAGCGCATGGGCAATCTCGTGACCCAGAACCTGGGCCAGCTCGTCATCCGTTGGTTTGACCTTCTCGACCAGGCCGGTATACAGCGCCATCTTCCCGCCGGCCATGGCCCAGGCGTTGACGGTTTCTGGTTCATCGATAACCTTGATACTCCACTCCCAATCCTTGGTTTCCGGACGCAGCTTGATCGCCTGAGCGATTAAGCGCCCCGTGATCAGATAGACGCGATCCTTCAAGGCCGGATCATTGTCAATCTTGCCTTGCTGTTCATAAGGCCTGAGCATCTCGACGTAAGCCTGCTTGGAGGCGGCAATGGCACTATCCTCCGAGACGATCATGAGTTGACGTCTGCCCGTAGGGCTCGTAGCACAGGCGACAAGCAGCACTGCGCAGATCACTAACATACTGTACAGTCTTTTCATTTCAATGACCTCTGAATGGAGATGCTTTGTTTCAGGTTAAGGTGTTAAGCCAAGTCTCTGACATCCAGAATTTTGGCATTGTGCTTTCCTACCACGCTTTTCACATACGCGAAAGCCGTTTTTTTAACCGGCATTCCAGAGAAACTGTCCACTGCCTGTCCCATAGTACCGGTTGAACCCATGATTATGATTTTCATTTTATTTTTTTAATGCCGGGGAAAAGGAGCGAAGGCAGCTTTGCAGAGTATACAGCGGGTAATTGATGCTCTGACCTATCTTCGCCAGACAACATATATGGCTAATATAAATGCGATGATAATTATAATTAACGATATTGTTCTCATTTTGCGCCATATTACTTTTAATAATATCTTATACCAATAATATAAGACAGACCTATACAGTTGGCAATATCTACAAAGGTAACCATTCGAAATCCCTACATATCGGCAGATTAGAATACTAAGCACCAAACACCAAACACCGTCGCAAAAACAATCATTTTTCAATTTCCGATTTGATTTTAAAAATAATTTTGCTATGAAGAACTATTCCGTTCGCTATTAACCTATAATTAAATGGATGAGGTATTACCATGCATGGATTTTACGGAAAAATTTTAAAGATCGATCTGAATGGCAAGCAGTTTACCACTGAAACCATCGGAGATGATATATGCGAAATGTATTTAGGCGGGAAAGGCTTGGCGTCGTATTTATTATACGAGCTAAACCCGGCCGCTGTGGATCCGCTTTCTCCCGAGAATACCTTGATTTTTGCCACCGGTCCGTTAGGTGGCAGCAATATCTGGGGGACCTGTCGTTACGGTGTTTTTACGAAGTCGCCCCTGACTGGCTTGTTTGCCGAATCCTATTCCGGTGGAAGAACACCGGATGCCATTGATGCTACCGGATTTGACGCCATTGTCATCCAGGGGCAATCTGCCCAGCCGACCGTATTGACCATTCACCCCGAAGGTGTTGATTTCAATGATGCCGGCGATATCTGGGGCATGGAGACCTATGCGGCCGAAGATGCTGTCAATGAACGCTTTGCGCGCTCGGAATACCGCAAGAAGGGAGCCGTGGTCGTTGGGCCGGCTGCCGAAAACCTGATTCGTTTTTCCGTGGTTGAAAATGACTACTGGCGTTCTGCCGGCAGAACCGGTGCCGGAACGGTCATGGGTTCTAAAAAACTCAAGGGGATTTTGTTCACCGGTGATCGCAAAAGACCGCATGCCGATGAAAGTGCGGTTAAGGAATTTTCCAAAAATTTTATGAAGGAATTTAAAGATCATGCGGCTGCCCAGGCGTATAAAACTTTGGGAACCCCCATGCTGGTAAAAGTCACCAACCTTGCCGGAGCGTTTCCCACCCGCTACTGGTCTCAGGGTACCTGGGATCAGTGGGAAAAAATCAGTGCTGAAGCCTTAGTGGAAAGAATGGATCCCAAACCCAATGCCTGCGCCAAGTGCTTTATGGCCTGCGGGCAATTGGGAATTGTCAAAGAAGGACGCCATGAAGGGTTGAAAATAGAAGGCCCGGAATATGAGACCATTTATGCATTTGGCGGGTTGTGTTTAATTGATAGTCTCGAGGAAATTGCCTATCTCAATGATATCTGCGATCGTCTGGGGGTGGATACGATTACGGCCGGAAACCTCTGTGGGCTTGTGATTGAAGCATCCCGACGGGGAAAAATCGATGATAAGATCGATTATGGTGATGTGGATGCCATTGCAGCGTTGCTGCATAAAATGGTCCGTCGCGAAGGCATTGGTGAAGTTCTGGCAGAAGGTATTCGCCATGCAGCCAAAGAGTGGGATCTTGAAGACATTGCCGTACATGTCAAAGGTCTGGAGCCGGCCGGATATGATCCACGTTCTTTGAAAGGTATGGGGCTTGCCTATGCCACTTCTGACCGCGGTGCCTGTCATCTCAGGGCCACCTTCTATAAACCGGAGCTCAGTGGTGTGATTGCACCGGAACAGATCGAAGGCAAAGCCGAGCTTTTTTTGGAATTTGAGGATCGGCTGACTATTTTTGACACGCTGGTCTTGTGCAGATTTTACCGCGATTTTTATCTGTGGGATAAATTGGGTGAGATCATCCGTCTGGCTATCGGCATGAAAGTCGATGAGGCATCGTTAAGAGCAAAGGCCAACGTCATTGCCACCCAGATTCGCAAGTTCAATCTGCGTGAGGGTATGACGATCAAAGATGAACGTCTGCCCAAAGCCTTACATCAGGCGTTAAAAGATTCCGGAAAGGTGATTACCGAGGACGAAATGGAGACCATGCTTAAAGAATATTACCAGTTGCATGGCTGGGGTGAGGATATGATGCCGCCGGGTAACTAAACGATGCCCGCAAAAAAAAGAGTCAATGAATTCATTGACTCTTTTTTTTACTCCTCCATTTTTGAACGTTGCCCGTTGCCTGAACCACCGGAAGATGAAAAGGCCTTGAGTTTCCAGAAAACCATGCTTGATGAAATCAGCGCACATGCGATCGATAAATCCAGGGCACCCACCAGGCAGAGAAAGGTAAAGTTTCCGGAAGCTGCCCGGGACATCCATGCTCCTGTAAGAATAACAATGGCAAGAAATATCAGCATACCCGGCCTGTAGCACTGCCAGATGCGTGGATCGATAAGCGCGTTTATTCGTTTGATATTTTTTTTACAGCTTTTGCCGAAGAGAAATCTCCCTTTCACCAAACCAATGATGATGCCAAGAATCGGGGCCATGGTTGTCCAGGAGGATCGGGCATCTATTAAATATGCATTTTTGATCAGTGCACTGCCTTTGACGAGTAAAACGAATCCACCGGTATACCAAATAATGGCTGCTACTATTCTTAATGTTCGTTGAGAGACGTGCATTTTTGGGTTCAAAGGTTCAGGGTTCGGGCCCGCCGCTGGCCGCAGCAGTGACCAGTTTGAGCGGAAAAGAAACTAATGAACATCGAACATCGAACACTGAACGTCCAACATCGAATAATGTTTTCTGTCAATTTAAGAAAAGACTGAACAATACGAATCTACCCTTCCAAATTAGACCCAGCTGCTTTCGACAGGCACATGCCCCTATCACATCGAGGGGAGCCGTTCGACCCTGAGCTCACCACCGAAGGGCTCGTCGCAGGCTACGGATCAGTATTCTGCGGTCTTTAGATCACGTCTTCAGCGTGATCTGCTTGTTTTAAAATAGATAAAGCGTAGCGCCATCAATATTGAACGTTCGATGTTGGAAGTTCGATGTTCGACGTTAAATTTGTTAACTGTTCCGGCAAGGCGGAGTTTCATACGAGATATTCAGGATTGAATTAACCCTGAACGTTTTTATTTTAACATGTTAAGGTAAGCACCATAGATTATTTAGACAAAAATTTCAATCGGTTATATGCGGGTTTTAGTTTATTTGCAGGCTTGACAGGGGCAGCCCTTTTGTTTAGGGTGACGGCTGAGGGTTGTCATATTAAATTTCTGATAGGCACGAATGAGAAAAAGTTAGCATTAATTGGAGGTAGGCATGCTGGCGGTTGTTAAAAATTCAGCTGAGGTTGGGATTTCGCTGGAAGATGTACCCATCCCGGAGTTCAGTCCCTGGGAAGTTCTTCTTAAGGTTAAGGCCGTTGGAATTTGTGGCAGCGATTTGCGTATGTACAAATATGCCGATCCCAACAAGCGGGGAAACTACATCTTGGGGCATGAGTTATCCGGTGAAGTTGTGGATATGGGCGAGAAAGTCCATGGTTTTAAAAAGGGTGATCGGGTGGCTGCCGAGATTTGCATTGGCTGCGCGATCTGCCGCTATTGCCGCAAAGGGCTCGTCAATTTGTGTGAAAATCTCAATGAAATCGGTGTGACCATGAACGGCGGCATGGCAGAGTATGTGGCGGTTCCAGCCAGAAATATTCACCGTCTACCGGACAACCTTTCGTTTGAGGTGGCCACATTTGCCGATCCCCTGGCCTGCAGCATCCGGGGGCTGGAACTGGCGGGGATTGAGCGTGGAAGCTGGGTGGCTATCCTGGGACCCGGTGCCATCGGCCTGCTGGCCACCAAGGTTGCCAGAGAGATCCGCCGGGCGAATGTCATCGTGACCGGTACCAATGATGATCGTCTGGATCTGGCTAAAGAGCTCGGCGCGGAGCATACCTTCAACATCCGCAACGCAGACCCCATCGAAGAGATTCTTCAGATTACAGATGGTGGCGTAGATTATACCTTCGAGGCGACCGGAGATCCAAGTGCCCTGCAGCAGGCTATCTATATTACCAGAAAAAATGGTTCCGTTGTTATTATGACCGTCCACAAGAAAATCCAGATAGACATGGAACCGGTCATTCGCAACGAACTCAAGCTATATGGCTCTATCTGTTACAACTACAAGGAATTTGATCAGGCGGTTGATTTGCTCGCTAAAAATAAAATCAATGTAAATCCCATGATCGGGCACACATTTCCGTTGAAAGAGGCCAATAAAGCCTTCGATTTCTGTTTTTCCAGGAAAGGAGTCAAAATCATATTAATACCTTAAGGGAGGACACTTCAGTTCGTTAATCAAAGGGAATTTAGTTTACCTATTGCTGGAAAGGTGAAAATTCCAAATTCGAAACGGTTTTGTTTTGGTCATTGAATATTGGAATTTTAAGATTATTTGTAATTTGGTGCTTGTAATTTGTGATTTTACGCAATTGCGGCGAATGAACATGAACAATATCCAAGAGCGAATTGTTTGAGATAATAATACAATAATCACAGGGAGGTTGCTATGGTTGCCGGTGTTTTAATCAATACGGATCCTGCAAAAACGAAGCAAGTCTATGAACAGCTGAAATCACTTGAGGGCGTGGCAAATATTACGGCTGTTTTTGGTCGGTTCGATCTGGTCGTAATGATCCGGGCGCTTGATCTGGATGCAGGCACCAAACTCATTACAAAGATCAGAGAAGTTGATGGTGTTACAGCCACCGAAACGTTAATTGCAACAGCCGTAGAGTGAAGCAATCGTTCCGCCTTTATTGCCTAATTCCACGCAACCGTTCACTTCGGCGTCGAAGCAGTTCCACAGTAACCAGCAGTAAGATTGATACAACGATCATCATCGTGGCCACGGCTGCAATGGTGGGGTTGTACTTTTCACGGATACCGGCAAACATCTGTCGTGGCAGGGTGTATTGCTCGGAGCCGGCAATAAACAACGCGACCACCACTTCATCGAAAGATGTGACAAAAGCAAAGAGGGCACCTGAGATAACCCCCGGTAGAATCTGCGGCAAAGTGATTTTAAAAAACACTGTGGGGGGCGAAGCTCCCAGGCTGGAACCAGCGCGTATCTGATTGCGATTAAACCCCTGCAGGGTGGCGGTGACGGTGATGACAACGAAAGGGGTTGCCAGGACCGTATGAGCCAAGATCATACCGAGGTGTGTGCTGGTCAATCCTACCCAGGCGAAGAAAAAGTAAATTCCCACTGCACTGATTACTATCGGCACCACCATGGGCATAATCATGACGCCGGTAATCGCACCTTTGAGCGGGAAATTGCTTGTGGTCAGGCCCAGCGCTGCCAGCGTGCCCAATGCGGTCGCTAAAATTGTGGTTGCAAAAGCGATGATGAAGCTGTTTTTCATGGACAGGGTCCACATGACCGAGTTGAAAAATTCGATATACCAGCGAAAGCTCAGGCCGGGCATGGGGTAGGAAAGCATGGTGTCCGATGTGAACGAAATGGGTATAATGGCAAAAATCGGCAGCACCAGACCGATCAGCACCAGGATGCAGAATCCCCGGATGGCATAATACCATATTCTTTCCAAACGCGATGCATAGGATTGCAAGGCCATAGCTTTAACCCATCCTCAAACGTTCGATACCGATGAATCGGTTAAACACTGTGTACAATATAATGGTTGCGGTCAACAACAACACCGCCAGCCCTGAAGCCATGCCCCAGTTGATGGTGTTGTTTGTAAAAAAGGCAATGAAATAGCTGAGCATCTGGTCTTTGGGGCCTCCGACCAGGGCCGGGGTGATATAGTATCCGATGGCCAAAATAAAGACCAGCAGGCAGCCCGCGCTGATTCCCGGCTTCGACTGGGGCAGATAGACCTTAACGAAGGCCGTAATCGGATTGGCACCCAGGCTGGAAGCTGCCCGCATCAGGGACGGCGGTATGTTTTTCATCACGCTGTAAAGCGGTAAAATCATAAAGGGTAGCAGGATATGGACCATGGCAACATAGACACCGAAGCGGTTGAATACCAGTTGCATGGGGTCCGCTGTCAGGTGGCTCCACATTAGAAGTTTATTGATGATACCTTCTTTTTGTAACACAATGATCCAGGCAGCGGTTCGCACCAGCAACGAGGTCCAAAACGGCAACAACACCAGGATCATCACCAGATTGCTGTAGCGGACCGGCAAACTGGCCAGCATCCAGGCGACCGGATACCCCAGCAACAAACACCAAATGGTGACCATGAAACTCATCCAAAATGTGCGCACAAATACCCGAGTATAAAGGGCTCTTTCTCCCGGGACTCTTGTAATATTTCCTTTGCCATCCCTTTCGAAATCAATGGCCGCCAGGAGGTAAAAATCGGTGTAGGGTCTGGCCGCCTGTTTCACGGCAGACCAGTAGCGTTGATTTCCCCAGCGTTCATCTATGGCGATAATAGCATCCCGATAGGACGGTGGTTCGGCTTTGATCTTGGAAACCTTACGGGCGGTTTTTAGCACAAGGGAGCGAAAACCGGTGATATCATAGTTCAGGCGTTTGCCTGCCTTGCCAACGGTGCGATCTTTGTGCGCGTGCCGCAAGTCAGCGGCCAGAGCCGCGAAAACCGGTTCGCCAGGTATGTCAGTGCCGTCCCAACGCTGTATGGCTTCTGCCGTGTGCGGCATGACTTCAAGAATTTCAGGATTCTCAATGGCACGGTAAAGCAATAACACGATCGGGATGATAAATGTTATCAATAAGAAAAAGAAAAGCGGCATCACCAGTCCGGCGGCTTTGATCTTGCGTCGGCGCTCGGCATGCCGCAACATTTCTTTCAGCGGCGTGCCATCGACGGTGGTGAGTTTATGCGGGGATTTGTTTGATTCGAGCATCGTGCTGTTGAGGAAAAAGATGAAGGGCGGCAAAATACCGCCCCTCCTTTAGTTCGATTAGTGATTATTTGGCTGTCCAAACGTTAAAGCGTTCACTGAGTTCCTCGATGTGATCAACCCACCACTCAGCGTCTGTCGCGACTGATCCTTCTAAATTAGCCGGATAGGTCGGTAAATCCGGAGCAATCTTGGGATCCACTGCAGGGACTGCTTTCACGTGGGTTGGTCCATAAGGAATTTCGGCCGATAAGACCGCCTGATTTTCAGGTTGACTGGCGAATTTGATGAACTCGTAGGCCTGATCAATGTTCGGGCTTCCTTTGACGATCACCCAGGAATCCACGGCATAATTTTGACCTCTCCAGACAATTTTAAAGTTGCGTCCTTCCTTGATTGCCGCGCTAATGCGGCCGTTGTAAGCAGAAGTCATGACCACATCACCGGAAGCCAGCCATTGAGGGGGCTGTGCACCGGCCTCCCACCACTGCAAATGCGGCTTGAGTTCATCCAGTTTCTTGAACGCCCGTTGGATACCGTCTTCGTTTGAGAGTACCTTGTACACATCGGCTGCGGGAACACCGTCGGCAAGCAGGGCAATTTCCAGAGAAGGCTTGGCGTTTTTACGCAAGGCGCGTTTACCCGGCCATTTCTTGACGTTCCAGAAATCAGCCCAATTTTTAGGGCCTTCGCCTTTAATCTTGTCGGCGTCATATGCGATTACGTGGGCCCACACGATGGTTCCCACCCCGCATTCGCCCATGATGGCCGTCGGGATAAAGCTCTGTTTGCCGCCAACCCTATCCCAATCGATGATTTCCAGAAGACCTTGCTCGCAGGCATTGATAAGTTCCGGGGACTCCACCTGGACCACATCCCATGTTACATTTTTCGACTCAACCATTGCCCTGATCTTGGCCATCTCACCGTTGTAGGATTCGTCAAGGACTTTTTTCCCGGTCTTCTTCATGAAGGGATCAAAGTAAGCTTTGCGCTGCGCCTCCTGATAGGCTCCGCCCCAGCTGACGATGGTTAGGTCACGAGCGCTGCTGTATTTCGGCATGCCGATACCCGCAGTCAGGCTGACAGCAATAATTACCATTGCGAATTTAAACATCGAAATTCTAAACATTTTCATATTTCCCTCCTTTCAATGTTAACAGGTGCGACGGGTTTATAATAATGCCATATAATAATCCGACCATAACAAGAAATAGACTATAAGAAAAAAACAATTGGGTGTCAAGCGGTGAAGAAAGGCTTCGAGAGAAAGCGGCAAAAGCGTTGACAGTGATTTGATTTTTCAATATATCTTTTAGACTAATTTATATTTATTTGTTTTTCTGAAAAATTTTCAGGATTTTTATGTATGGCTTTATCTGAAACCGAAAATGCAAAGCCACTGGTT
Organism: Desulfobacterales bacterium; assembly: GCA_050116155.1. Taxonomy (GTDB): domain Bacteria; phylum Desulfobacterota; class Desulfobacteria; order Desulfobacterales; family JAHEIW01. Next base: position 17,094 of record JASFPE010000006.1, on the reverse strand, counting down.
CGCTTTGAACACATTGATAAGAGCTTCGATGGTGAAACCCTGGTCATCAAAGACCTTAGCCTTGATATCGCCCAGGGTGAATTTTTGACCCTGCTCGGGCCGTCCGGCTCCGGGAAGACCACGACATTAATGATGCTGGCCGGCTTTGAAACACCCACCCACGGAGAAATCTATTTTGGCGGTCAGTCAATCAGCAACATCCCCCCGCACAAACGCAACATCGGCATGGTTTTTCAAGATTATTCGTTGTTTCCCCACATGACGGTGAAAGAAAACCTTGCTTTTCCGCTGAAGGTTAGAAAGCTCACGAAAGATGAAATTGATCGCAAAGTCACTCGGGCGCTCGAAATGGTTGAACTGAGGGGCTTTGAAGGCCGGATGCCGGCCCAGCTTTCCGGCGGCCAGCAGCAGCGGGTGGCCCTGGCACGCGCCCTTGTTTTTGAGCCGAAACTGGTGTTGATGGATGAACCTCTCGGGGCGCTGGATAAAAACCTTCGGGAGCAGATGCAATACGAAATCAAACACATACATGATAACATTGATGTCACCGTCGTATACGTGACCCACGACCAGAGCGAAGCCATGACCATGTCGAATCGAATCGCTGTGTTTGATGACGGTGTCATTCGACAGCTTTCCACTCCTGATATTCTTTACGAAAAACCCGAGAATGCCTTTGTGGCTCAATTCATCGGGGAAAACAACAGGCTTTCGGGGGAAGTGATCGAAATCAACGGCGACAAATGTGTGGTGGCGGTTAAGGGCGGTGGAATCATAAATGCGCTTAAAGTCAACGTGAGTAATGTTGGAGATAAAACCACCGTATCACTGCGTCCGGAAAGAGTTACCGTCAACCCTGCTGAGGGTAGTGTCGATAACACTTTTACCGGCACGGTCGAAGAACTCATTTACCTGGGCGACCATGTTCGCACCCGCGTGAATGTCTGCGACAATGATGAATTCATCGTTAAAATCCCCAACGCACAGGGTTACCGGATTGTAAATAAAGGCCAGCAAATACAGCTGGGCTGGCTGTCAGATGATTGTAGAGCCCTGGATCCTATGGAGTAATCTTCCTATTTTTATTCGCCGATCACTGTAATTTTTCCCTTGCGCTTTTAATCATTGGCGTGCTAATTTTAGCTCTCGTCATAAGGACCTGTATTATAAATAATATCGAAAGGTTAAATAATTTTTTGTTTGAAAAATAAATAAAAATTCGCAGACTTCGCAGTTAAACGTTGGAGGCATTTAAAAAGGAGGAAAAATGGATCAATTTTCGCATTTAATCTTACATCTGACACCCAAAGCTGAAATTGAAAAGGGCATCACCGTGATTTCAAAAGGTGAAGGCGTCCATGTTTTTGATGATCAGGGCAATAAATACATCGATCTGGTTGCCGGCGTGACCCGTCCGGTACATCTGGGATATGGTAATAAGGAACTGGCGCAAGCCATCTATGATCAAATGATGGCGCTGGCCTATTTTACCCCGTTGATGTTTGCCAACGAGCCGGCCATAAAACTTGCCGAAGTTCTTTCTGAAATTACACCCGGTGGTATCAATCGCTTTACCTTTGAATGCGACGGATCAGAGGCGGTGGAAACTGCCATGAAGCTTGCCAAACATCATCATTACTTTAAAGGTGATAAGGGGCGTTATAAAGTTTTATCCCGCAAAGGCGCCTACCACGGCGTCAATGGAATCGGTGTGCGGGCGCTGGGATCCGTGGTACCAATGCGACATATGATGGAGCCTTTGGCTCCGGGCAGTGTTTTTGCGGAATCTCCCTATTGTTATCGTTGCCCCTATGATCTAACTTATCCGGATTGTGACATTGTCTGTGCACGCAACATTGAGCGCATTATCGAGTTTGAGGGACCCGAATTGTTTTCGGCCATTATCGGAGAGCCCATCCAGCAGGGTTTTGGGGTGCTCGCTCCACCCAGGGAATACTGGACCATTATTCGTGAAATTTGCGATAAATTCGGAATTTTGCTGATTATCGATGAAGTAATTTGCGGATTCGGCCGCACCGGCAAGATGTTTGCCACCGAGCACTTTGATGTTCAACCCGACATCATAACCATGGCCAAGGGGATTACCAGCGGCTATGTGCCGCTGGGCGCTGTAGGCTGCACCGATGCAGTCATGGAACCCATTGAAGTGTTCAACCATTTGCACACCTATGGTAACCATCCGGTTCCATGTGCCGCCGGGTTAAAGACCATCGAAATTTTGCAAAGAGAAAACCTGGTTGAAGCTTCTGAGAACTTGGGCAACTATTTTCTGGAAGGCCTGCAGGAATTGGCGCATCATTCCATCGTCGGCGAGGTGCGGGGTACCGGAATGTGGACGGCGATTGATTTCACCACCGATAAAAAGACCCGCTCACCGCTTCCGGGCGACAACCTGGCCAGCATGATTGCGCGAGCCAAACAAAAAGGACTTATTATTAAACTCGCCCCTGTGCGGCAGGCCTTTGAGTTTGCTCCGCCCTTGACCATTCAGAAGGAAGAAATTGATATTGCCTTGAAGATTCTCGAAGAATGTATTGCCGAGGAAGAAAAGGAGATGGGGTTGTAAGAGAAAGGTTCTATAGTCGCTTAGTCATTGTTTTTGGTAATAAAAATTATGTCTCACGCAAAGGCGCAAAGATCGCAAAGAAAAGCTTTATAAATTATCTTAGTGTCTTTGCGCCTTTGCGTGAGAATTCAATTGTTGCGGTTCATCCGGGCTATTTTTTCAGCTCCCGAAATCCCTCCTCCAGGATGGCGAGTCCACGCTCAAGCTGCTCATCGGTGATCACCAGCGGCATCAATGTGCGGATGACGTTTCCGAAGTTTCCGCAGGAGAGCAAAACAAGGCCTCTGTCAAAGCAGAATTTGACGAGTTTATCTGCTGCTTCTTTGGCCGGTGCCTTGGTTTCTCTATCCTGAACCAGCTCCAGGGCCAGCATGGGGCCCTTGCCACGCACATCGCCGATGATTTCGTGATTTTTCTGAAGGTTTTGAAATTGCGCCAAAACCTTTTGTCCCAGAGTTTCTGCACGTTGAAGAAGACCATCCTCCAGCATGATTTCCATCACCGCAAGCCCGGCCCGACAGGACACTGGATTGCCGCTGAAGGTCCCACCCAATCCCCCCACATGGATTTTATTGATCATTTCTTCACGGGCAATAATAGCGCTCAATGGCATTCCCCCGCCCAGGCTCTTGGCCAGGGTAAGGATATCTGGAGCAATTCCCCAGTGTTCGATGGCAAAAAATTTTCCGGTTCTTCCCACGCCGGTTTGGACCTCGTCAATAATAAGTGCGATATCATATTTCTGCGCGGTCTCCTGAAGTTTGGGGAAATACTCCGGCGGCGGCGTGATAAAACCACCCTCGCCTTGAATCGGCTCGGCAATGATCGCCGCAGTGGCCTCAGGGTCAACATGGGAGATAAAAAAATCTTCGAGATAATCGGCACATGCAATGTTACAGTCCGGATATTTAAGACCGAAGGCGCAACGATAGCAATACGCAAAGGGCATGCGGTAAACGTCCGATGCAAACGGACCAAAGCCGAATTTGTAAGGTTTTATTTTGCTGGTTAACGTCAGCGTATACATGGTGCGGCCATGATAGCCATTTTCAAAGCAAATGACAGCCGGCCGGTTTTTGTTGTAGCGGGCGACTTTTACGGCATTTTCCACAGCCTCAGCGCCGCTGTTGGCAAACATGGTCATTTTTGCAAAATCGCCGGGAGCCAGCGCATTGAGTTTAGCGGCCAAATCGACGTAGGCCTGGTACATGGCCACATGAAAGCAGGTGTGGATACATTTATCTGCCTGATCCTTGATGGCGGCAACCACTTTGGGGTGACAGTGGCCGACATTGTTGACGCCGATGCCACCGGCAAAATCAATGAGCTCGCGACCCTCCGTATCGATCATTAGCGCGCCCCGTGCTTCCTTAATAAATGCGGGAGTAATATTGTATGGAGCCTGGGGTACGTGGGTATTGCGCAATTTCTTTAGTTCTTCAGATCGGCTGGACATAATCTTCCTCCTTTTTCTTCAGATATCGTTTAATAGTTAACTGGTTTATTGGTTGATTAGGGAAATGTTAAAATATCAAGACGATACGAGTTTTGAAACAACGAGTACCCAATTATTTTGCGATTACAAAATAAATTCGAAATTCAACCATTTAACCATTCAACGAATTAACCAATTAACGATATTTATTTCTTCCAATACGGATCTTTTAGCGCTTTTTTGTAGATTTTACCGGATCCGGTTTTGGGGAGTTCTTCTAAGAAAAGAATGGCTTTGGGTGCTTTATACGAAGCCTGATGTTGTTTACAAAAGCCTATGATTTCTTCCTCGGTTGCTTTTTCGTTTTCCTTGAGCACCACGGCTGCCGTTATCGCTTCACCCCATTTGTCGTCCGGGATGCCAAAAACCGCTGCTTCTAAAACTTTGGGATTCTTGTAGAGAACATTTTCCACTTCCGTCGAATAGACGTTTTCACCACCGGTGACGATCATATCTTTCTTTCGGTCGACAATATTGACATAGCCTTCGGTGTCCACATTGGCCAGATCACCGGTGCGAAGCCATCCCTCGCTGAATGCTTCCGCGGTGGTTTCCGGCAGGTTCCAGTATCCGGGGGTGATGGTATCGCCACGTACCCAGATTTCGCCGACCTGTTGTTCATCAGGAGCCACGGGATTCCCTTTTTCGTCAACGACTTTAAGATCTACACCCATAAAAGGGCGGCCGGTCTTGGATTTATATTTAAATTGCGCGTCAGGAGGTAAGGCCTGTAGATGCTGTTTTAATATACTGAAGGTTAAATAGGGGCTGGTTTCGGTCATGCCATAGGTTTGAATGTAATCGCAGCCGAAGGTTTCGGTAATGCTGCGAACCACTTCCGGAGCGATGGGTGCACCCCCGCTAAGGATCACGCGCAGGCTGGAGAAATCGTAGGTGCTGACCTCGGGATGTTTAATCATCAGGTTGAGCATGGTGGGGATCATGTTGCTCAGCGTAATGTGCTCTTGCTGAATGGTCGCCATCACGGCTTCGGCTTCAAATTGCCCCACCATTACATGCCGGGCACCCACCCAGGTGATGGCAAATGTCGCCCAGGCATCGGCCAGATGAAACATTGGGGCAATGTGGCCCCATACATCGGTGTCCGTCAGCTGAAGCTCGGCGATGGTTCCCAGGGCATGAAGGCAAACATTTTTGTGGGTGAGCATGACCCCTTTGGGTCGTCCCGTAGTTCCGCTGGTATAGTATAGATGGGCAACGTCATTTTCTTCAATGGGCACCGGTGTGAAGGCTCCGCTATGGATATCAACGACATCTTCATAGACGTGACTCGGTATATTTATTGCCTCCGAAGGTGAACCACCGATCCAAAGAATTCCTTCCAGAGGAGTTTCTTCCTTTACAATACCCGCTACGAGAAGCGCAAACTTGGTGCCGGCCACCAGCCATCGCGTGCCGGAATCCCTTAGTATGAATGCGACTTCCTGCGGCGAAAGACGAAAATTGAGGGGGTTGAGAATAGCCCCGATTCCGGCCGCGGCGTAATAGGTTTCCAGAAACGCATGTGAGTTGACTTCCAGGATGGAGATGCGGTCTTTGGGTTGCATACCCTGCTGCTGGAAAAATCGCGCCAAACCGCAAACCCGCTCACCAACTTGAGAATAGGTGAGCGCTTGTTTGCCGTCAACGACCCCGACTTTTTGGGGATAAAGTTCTACTGCTTTAGTCAAGGTCAACCAGATATCCAAGAGATTTTCCTTTCATTATGTTCTTCGAATTTGATCTAACCGAGCCCATCGTTAACATGCTTTTCGGATGAGCACTAATTATCAGAAAAATGATTTTAATCAACCTTAATCGGTTCTGAAAAATATGATGTCGCAGAGCCGGATGTTGTAAATTTATTGAGATTTTTACAAAGATGTGATTTTAATTAGTTTGCAACCGGAAATGGCCTTTTTCCGGTGTCAAAAGCGGTCGGCCGCAAATGCGAAGTTCACTTATTGGCGTAGCGATCGATGAATATGGCAGGCAATTTTATATTTTTTCAAGGACACATATAAATGCCGTTAGACATCGACAGTTTTGCCGAGGATTTTGATCCCCGGTTTAAGGTTTTTCATGAATTGATGGCCAAAAAGGTCAGAGATATCCTTTTGGTCTCCACGCCCTATGATGCCTGGATCATGGAAGAAGATTGCCGGCTATCCGAACGAATTATTCATGAATACCGGGGATTGAATCTCAGTAACCCGCCGCGATTTACTTGGGCCTCCACCGCCGAAGGGGCGCTTTCAGCGCTGGACCAAAAAAAGTTTGATTTGGTAATCACCATGCTGCATCTGGGCGATATGGATGCTTCTGTTCTGGGGCAGGAAATCAAAAAGAAGGTGCCCGATCTACCGGTTATTCTTCTCAGCCACAGTTCCATCCTGCCCGATGCTCAGGAATGTCGCCTTGATTTTACGTTTCCTTCCGGTATTGATCGAACGTTCGTCTGGTCCGGAAATACGGATATTCTGGTGGCTCTGGTCAAAAGTGCGGAAGACCTGATGAATGTCGAGCACGATACGGCCTATGCCGGAATACGGGTTATCCTTTTTGTGGAGGATTCACCGCTTTATATCTCAAGTTTGCTGCCGGTTTTATACCGCGAAGTGGTGAGTCAAACCCAGGCCGTGCTCGAGGAAGGACTGAACGAAGAGCACCGCTTGCTCACCATGCGGGCGCGCCCTAAAATATTGGTGGCCAGAAATTATGAAGAAGCCATCCAGCTTTTCAAAAAATTCGAACCTTACGTGCTGGGGGTAATTTCCGATGTCCGATTCCCACGCAACGGTAAATTTGATCATGAGGCCGGTGTAGCCTTTCTTTCCAAGATTAAGCAAGAGCGATTTGATATACCTCTTTTGCTGACCAGCTCGGAGTCTTCCAACGCGGACAAAGCTGCCAAGATTCCCGCTTGTTTTGTAGACAAAAATTCCCCCACGCTTTTGGCTGAAGTGCATTCCTTTTTTATGGATTATCTTGGCTTCGGCGATTTTATCTTTCGCAAGCCTGATGGACGCGAAATTGCCCGCGCATCAAACATGCGTTATCTTGAAAAACTCATGCAAGACATTCCTGAAGACGCTTTTAGATACCATTGCGGCCGCAACGATTTCTCGCGCTGGTTTTTTGCCCGCACGGAAATTATGCTGGCCTCCAAAGTGCGTCCGATCAGAGATGATGATTTTACGAGCGTTGAGAACCACCGGCAATACCTGATTTCGCTTATCCACGCCCGGCGGCGGCGTCGGCAGCAAGGCGTGGTCGTGAATTTTGAAGCTGGTGATTTTGATCTGGATACCGGATTTTTTAAAATCGGAAAAGGCTCGGTGGGGGGCAAAGCCCGGGGCCTGGCATTTGTGTCCAACCTGCTTCAGCGCCTGCCGGAAATTCATCAGAAATTCAAAGGAATAAACCTTATCATACCGCAAACACTGGTCATTACCACCGATGGATTTGATGACCTTGTTGAAGAAAACGATTTAAAGGGGCTCGCAAAGTCAGATGATCCGGATGACGTCATCGCAGAAGCGTTTCACAAGGCAACTTTTCCCCAGTGGATAGCAGACGATCTCAGGATTTATTTGGATAAAATACGTTACCCTCTGGCGATCCGTTCTTCCAGTTTGTTGGAAGACGCTCAATTTCGGGCCTATGCCGGCCTGTATCGTACTTATATGCTTCCCAACGATCATCCGGATCTTGAAGCCCGATTAGGGCAATTGATTGAGGCGATTAAGTTGGTTTACGCCTCAACCTATTTTCAGGGGCCGAAAGCATTCTCCAAACGGATCGGCCACCGAACGGAAGAAGAAAGGATGGCGGTGATCATCCAGCAACTGGTGGGTGAACGATACGGAGATTATTTTTATCCGGCCATTTCCGGGGTGGCGCAGTCCTATAATTATTACCCTTTTGCAAAAATGAAACCCGATGAAGGCATTGCCACCATTGCTCTGGGTCTTGGAAGAACCGTGATGGAGGGCGAAAAAGCCCTACGGTTTTCACCCAAATATCCCCAACTGCTACCGCAACGATCCACGGTAAATGATATCCTGGATAATTCGCAACGATACTTTTATTCACTCAAGATGAGGGGGCCTTATCCCGAGCTTGACATCAATGAGGACGCCAATCTTTACAAAAGAGAAATCGACGAGGTGCTGGAGGATCCTCCCATGAAACTTCTGGCCAGCACCTTCTTGCCGGAAGAAGGTCGTATCCGGGACAGCACCCATATTCCCGGATACCGTGTGCTGACATTTTCTCAAATATTGAAATACGATTTATTTCCGCTACCCCAGATTCTTTCAGAAGTATTGACCATGGGTCAGAAAGGGATGGGGTGTCCTGTCGAACTCGAGTTTTCGGTAAACTTGTGCCAGGAAAAGGATTGTGAGCCGGAATTTGCCTTTCTCCAGCTTCGGCCCATGACAGCCAGGGCGGAATTGGGTCAGGTAGAAATTACGGCTGAAGAAATTGAAAAAGCGTTTTGCTATTCTCGTCGTGCCCTGGGTAATGCGGAAAAAGCGGATCTCGCAGATATTCTTTATGTCAAACCGGATGTCTTTGATTCGAACAAAACCCCTGTCATGGCCCAGGAGATCGGAAAATTGAATGCGGGGCTGGTAAAAGAAGGGCGACAGTATTTGCTTATCGGTCCGGGCCGCTGGGGTTCGGCGGATCGTTGGCTGGGAATACCGGTGAGTTGGGCTGAAATTTGTGGCGTTGGTGCGATGATCGAAATATCTTCTTCTCAGTTAAAGGCCGATCCGTCACAGGGATCCCACTTTTTTCACAATATCACATCCCTGGGTATAAACTATGTGACCATTTCCAATGCCAACGAGGATATTCTAAACTGGAAGTGGCTGACCTCTTTGCCGGTGGCCAATGAAACCAAGTTCGTTGCCCATGTGAAGCTTGACAAGCCGTTTGTGTTGAAAGTGGATGGAAGAACCTCGCAATGTGTGATGTTTACCGGTGATTTGGCGGAAAAGTATCTCAATGCATGCATTCCAGGCCTTTAATGTTGTGTTCCATAAATATATGCATTAATTTGAATTGGATGTTTAAGTTTATTTGCGTTCTTAATAGTGAAAAAATTCCAAGCACCAAATAACAAATGACAAATAATATCCAAATTCCAATCTCCAATGATCGAAACAAATCATCATAACCGAAGTTCGAAAGTAGACTAGGCTGCCTTCAGCCATTAGCTACTTTTGGCCTGAGTTCAAGTCACAGGCGGACCGAATGGAGTTCGTTGCAAGCCCTTGTTTTGGTCATTGAATATTGGAATTTGAGATTTGTTTGTAATTTGGTGCTTGGAATTTGTTATTTAAACAAGCTCCTATGAAAAAACGGCCTTTCATTTTTTACGGATGGTTTATTGTCGCGGCTGGGATAGTTTCCTATGCCCTTGGCTATGGGGCCCGTTATTCCTTCTCCGTTATTTTCCCTGCCCTGTTAACGGAGTTCGGTTGGCCCAGGGATACCACCGCTATCATGCTGTCGGTCCACTTGCTGATTTATGGTTTCGTTGCCCCTTTGGCGGGAAACCTGGTAGATAGAATCGGTCCGCGCAAAACCATGGCATCTGGAACCATCCTATTATCTATGGGTTTAGCGCTATCCGGGTGGGGCAGCCAGCCCTGGCATTTCTATTTGAGTTTTGGCGTCCTCACTGGCGCCGGACTCTGCCTCATTGGTGCCGTGCCATTTACCACCGTGTTGCGGAATTGGTTTGAAACCAAGCGGGGTCTGGCCTTCTCGCTTCTGTTTTTCGGTGGCGGAGCCGCCTTTGCTTGGTATCCAGCCATTGCATTCCTGATTGAAAGCGCAGGCTGGCGAACAACATTCGTGATCGAAAGCGTCGTGCTTTCTGGTCTTATGTTGCCTTTAATAATCCTTGTCGTTCGGTATCATCCCCGGGAAAAAGGACTTGTATCTGATGGTGTGATAAAGACTAAAGAGAATCTCACAATATCTGAAACGGCAACAGTACAGGTAGTGGATCACGCTTGGGCGGCTGTTGAGTGGCTGTTGCCCAATGCCATGAGAACCGGCCGCTTCTGGCTGCTATGTCTGTCAGCATTTTCGATGTGGGGGGTCTCGCAACATATCATGGTGGCCCATCATGTGGCATTCGCTACCGACTTGGGCTACTCAAGAATCTATGCTTCTTCGGTTTTATCCCTGTTCGGCATTTTATTTGCTTTTGGCTCTCTGGCGGCCTCTGTGTCTGATCGCATTGGGCGCGAGAGCACCATGACCATCGGAACCGTGATCGGAATTTCCGGCATATTTGTTCTGATGTTCATGAAGAATTCATCCCAGTCCTGGATGCTTTACTGCTATGCAATAACCCTTGGTTTTAGCTTCGGGTTATGTGCGCCTACCATTGCTGCCACAGCCACGGACATTTTCCAGGGGCCCAGGGTAGGGGCTACCCTGGGCTTTGTGTGGTTTAGCTTTGCCGTTGGAGGCGCCATCGGCCCCTGGCTGGGTGGTTGGATTTTTGAATTAACCCAAAGTTACGAGGATGCATTTTTAATGGCAATCGGATGGCACGCCGTGGCAGGTGCTGCCATCTGGGGGGCGTCTCCCCGCAAGGTGCGGCGTGTTCCGGGTCAGATCATATCACCTTCACAAAGCTAGCGGGGTTGTTTGATCGCAATTTGCTAATGCGGCTCAGTGGGCTCGCTTTTTTAAAAACGCCTTGATTACAAATTTACCAGCTCCAAGCTTGATGAATTCGTAAAAAGTCAAAAAATTAATTTATTGTCATTCCGGCGAAGCTTGTGCCGGACTTGATCCGGTAGCCGGGCACGCAGTGAAGCTTTGGCGCTATCCAGTCATTTCAATAGCTTCTGGACTCCGGCGCCTGCCCCGGACCCCGATCCGGGGTTCGCCGGAGTGACGGGATTGGGACTTTTTACAAAAACATCAAGTCTTATATTTGAGGTTAAATGAAATTAAAAAAATCAGCAAATCAGCAGAACAGGCTGATTACCGCCCTGGTTGCCAATCAAGCCGGTGAGATTTTTGAACTGGAGGGTTACGCGGCTGTCGGCATGGCCGCACAAACACAGCAGCCCCTGTCGGTAAGCCAGACCTGCAGTATTCCGTATGGCAGCGAATTGATGCGTTTACCTGATCGAAAGCCGATAATGTTTAATTTGGACACACGCAAGATGGAAACATTGCAGAAAAATCCCTATACCCCGGAAGAGCCTATTTATCCGGTAGCAGCTTTCAATTCTCCCGGTTATGTGATCACACATGCTAGTGCTTTTCGGGAAATCAAAAGTGCCCGATGCCTTCCTTTATTTTCCTATGGCGCGGTTGGATGGTATCGCGGACGTTTCAGGACGGCAGTGGTGCAGGTGGATCCGGAACCCCGCCAGGACCTTCGGCAGATGAAACGCGCTGATGTGGTTGCCGGCGTCGAAAGGTTACGCAAACAGATGCCTGAAAACAAATTGAGGGCCCATCTTGAAAAATGTGCCCTTGAATATGGATGTCCGGCCGGGAAGAATTTTTTTTTAGGACGCTATGAAGCCCCCCTGCCGACTGCGCAACATTGCAATGCCCGTTGTATCGGCTGCCTGTCACTGCAGGAGAATAGTCAGATAACATGCAGCCAGGATCGCATTGGATTTACGCCATCTTCTGATGAAATTGCTGAAGTTGCCTTGGCGCATATAGGGCGTGTGAAAAAAAGCATTGTTAGTTTTGGACAGGGTTGCGAAGGGGATCCCCTGCTGGCGGCCCCTGTTGTCGAACCCGCTATACGACAAATTCGAGCCCAAACACACCAGGGAACCATCAACATGAACACCAATGGTAGTCTGCCGAATACCGTAAAACGGCTGTGTGCTGCCGGCCTCGATAGTATCCGGATCAGCATCAACAGCTTCCGCCAAAGATGCTATGACGCCTATTTCCGACCCAAAGGATATGGCTTTTCAGATGTTTTGAAGAGTATCGAATTGGCCCTCGAGTGCAAGAAGTTTGTGGCTATAAATTACTTGAACTTTCCGGGATTTACAGACAGCCCCGAGGAAGCCGGTGCCCTGATTCGATTTTTAACCCGCTATCCGATTCATATGATCCAGTGGCGAAATCTGAATTTTGATCCAGCGCGTTATTGGATAACGATGAATGACCAAACCAAGCATGGAAAACCACTGGGCATACAGAATTTGATGAATCGCGTGCGGCAGCAATTTCCGAAGCTGAAACACGGCTACTTCAACCCACCCAAGGAGAAGTTTAAATAACCGTTCAAGGGTTCAGAGTTAAGATAACCCTGAACCCTGAACCGGGAACCTTTATTTTATATCAACGATCTCCATAAATAAAAGGCTGCATAGGCTTGCCAATTCTTCCATCCGGCTGAAAATCGGAGAATTTCTTCGGGAGTTGGTTTTTCATTTAAGCCTAACTGCTGCCTGATGGCATTTTGTAGGCCAACATCATCGACCGGTAAAGCGGCGGGATCTCCCAAGCATCTCAGGCAGACATAATCTGTCGACCATTTTCCGATACCCCGTAAGTGCATCAATTTTCTGCGGGCTGTTTCAAAGTTATCGTCATTGAGCAACGCATTTTTAGTTATCTCGTTATTTTTAAATTTGCCGGCAAGTTCAATGATATATTCTGACTTTTTCCCGGTAAATTGGAGGCGCTTCAAGTCCCCGACAGCCTGTTGGGATATAGTTTGGGGCGTCGGAAACAAATAAAATATTTTTCTATCATAATGAAATTTCTCACCGAAATTCTCTACGAAACGCTGCTTCAACGTATAGGCAAATTCAAGATTGATTTGCTGTCCTATTATGGCCCAGCAAAGGGCTTCAAATAAATCGTGTATGACCAAAATGCGAAGCCCGAAAAATTCTTTTGCAATATGCTTTAAAACAGAATCGTTCTTGGCCATCCGGTAGAAGGGCTTGAGATTGGTTTCCAAATCAAACCATTGCCACACATATTTTGCCACTTTAGCACGGATAAATTTTTTGGGACGAGGAGTTAAAAAGTCGATGCCAAGATAGCGACTATCGGGTCTTTGAATTTTCAACAGAATAGGTTTATCGTCGAATTTTAATAACTTGAAGAGAGTGTCTTCTGCAATCACATGGCATGGTTCTTTAAAAGATCTTGCCAGAAATTTCAGGCATTGTGAAAAATCAAATTCTTTCGGGGGCTTCAAAAATACCGAGGAGCCTCTGTCAATCCATTTCCCATACGGAAAATCCGGGAAACAGCGTTTACACGGGCGGAAACCGCTGTTTTCAGCCTGTCTGGCCGTTTCAAAATAAACGATATTTTTCGGCAACGGCGCCCCGGCCGGACAGGAAGGCAGACAATAGATTTTTGTGGTTTTAACACCGATAAATTGTTTGTGTTTCATAAAATAAAAAGTAGCATAGGTCTGCTAATTATTCCAGAATCATGAAATTTTGTTTTTATTGAGAAACAATTTCTTCACGCAAAGCCGCAAAGAAAAGCTTAATAATTTGCTAAAAAAATCTTTGCGTGAGGCTTCTTTTTCTCATAATCTGAAATGCCTTGAAATTAGGACAATTATTTTTTAATGTCAAATAGTTAGCAATGAAATGGATTGAAGCAAAAATCGTATTTGATCATACGGATAAAGATATAGCTGCCGATTTGATTGCCGATATCTTCTACGGGTTTGATTTGCAGGGGGTGGTCATTGAAGATCCGGATCTCGAATCCGACGATGAATGGGCGGAAGATGCCGTGGTGCGATCCGGCAGTCCCGCAGTTACCGGATACTTCCCAAAAGACCGCCGGACGGAAAGAAAATGCTCAATGTTAGTCGAAAAGTTGGAGCAAGTAAAAAACAAGCTCGGATTGACTTACCGGCTCAGCTACAAAGAACGTGATGAGGAAGATTGGGCCGAAGCCTGGAAAGCGTTTTTCTGGCCCCAGAAAATCGGTCGGCTTATGGTTGTTAAACCGACCTGGCGGGACTACCAGGCCCATCCGGATGATATCGTTATCGAATTAGATCCGGGGATGGCATTTGGAACCGGGACCCATCCGACTACGGTCCTGTGCCTTGAGATGATGGAAACCTATTTTAGAGATGGAGACACATTTTTGGATCTGGGCACCGGTTCTGGAATATTGATGATTGCTGCGGCAAAGCTGGGCGCTGTCATGGTTTGCGGGGTAGATAAGGATGACATTGCCGTGGAAATTGCCAAAAAAAACCTTATGCTGAACAAAATTGACCGGAAATTTTTTTCGCTTTATACTGGTAATCTTGTAGAAGGGATCGAAAAGAAGTATGATTTCGTTGCAGCAAACATTTTAACCCATGTAATTTTAGGCCTGCTGGATGATATTCAGCCAGTCATAAATGAAAAAGGTGTTTTTGTCTGCTCCGGAATATTGGAGGAAAATAAAGATCTTGTTGTTGCCAAAATGAAGGACATCGGATTTGAAATACTTGAGAGTGCAACTAAGGACCAGTGGGTTGCTATATGTGGCAGGCTTAGGGTTCAGGGTTAAAGGCCCAATGGTGTGAATTTCAAAAGCGTTGGGTACAAACGAAATGGCAGGGTGCATGGCACATGGAGTTAAGAACACAAGAATCGAAACTGCAAGTGTGATCAACTGTTATGTGTCTTGAGTGCCGTGGCTTAAGCCATTATAATATGGATTCATAGGATTAATTTTTCTAGTACATCTTTCAGGTTCTTAATCTGGTAATACTTGCTATGAGAATTTTGCTGGTTGAAGATGATCAAAAGATTGCCGCGTTTATCGTCAAAGGCCTTAAGGCGGAGGGGTTTGCCGTTGACCATGCCGCAAACGGCGAAGACGGACTACATTTGGTATTGACAGAGCCTTATGACGCCGCGGTGATTGATATCATGCTCCCCAAATTGGATGGGTTAGCATTGATCGAGAAGATGCGGCAGGAAAAGAAGAAAATACCGGTGATTATTTTAAGCGCCAAAGACACTGTTGACGATCGTGTCAAGGGGCTGCAGACCGGTGGAGATGATTATCTGACCAAACCCTTTGCTTTTTCCGAATTGCTGGCGCGAATCCAGGCGCTGATTCGGCGAAGCACCGACCAGACCGAGCCCACCCGCTTGGTAGTGGGCGATGTTTCTATGAATTTGATTACCCGTGAGGTTTTGAGATCTGAAAAAAAGGTCGAGCTTCAACCGCTGGAGTTTTCGTTGCTGGAGTATTTAATGCGCAATGCCGGAAGGGTTGTTTCCAAAACCATGATTATGGAGCATGTCTGGGACTATCATTTTGACCCCCAGACCAATGTGGTCGAATCTCGTATTTACAAATTGCGGGAAAAAATTGATAAGGGATATCCAACCAAATTGATTCACACCGTCCGCGGCGTGGGATATGTCTTAAAACCGGAAGTTTAATAATGGATTAATAAAGTAACCGACAACAGGTGGGTTCGTTTTAATCGCGGCTGGAAGCCGCTCCCACAGATTTATCATCGAACAGTGGGAGCGGCTTCCAGCCGCGAGAAATCAATCATGTCGGGCGATTTTTTGTTCTCTTCTTAATAAAGAAAATAATGTCACTCAATAATTTTCACAATATATTCGGATTAAAAAAAAGCCTGCCGGCTATCCGTCATACCCTAGCCTTCCGGTTAACCCTTTGGTACGCCGGTATCTTTCTGGTTTCATCCTGTGTCGCCTTTCTTTTTTTCTATCTTTTGATCACCACCGTGATTCGAGATCGTACCGATCAGGACCTGTTGGAGGAAGCACGTGCCCTTGCGTCCATCCGAAACACACGTGGTATTGAAGCCGCCCAGCGACAGGCTGTACTCGAGGCGCAGGCGGCCGGTGAAAAGAAGATTTTTTTTCGGTTTTTATATCCTACCGGCGTCGTTTTTTCGTCCTCCAACATGTCCTATTGGAGAGATATCGGTATTGAACGCAAGGCCATCAATCAATTACTGGATGACAACCAGCCGGTGCTGGATACCATTAGAACACCGGATCGTCGGCACCAGATTCGGGTTCTCTATATTCTGTTGAGTCCAAGTGTGATCTTACAACTTGGACAATCCATGGAAAACTATACCCGGGTGATCGAAGTCTTTCGCAAAATCTTTATCGCCACCATGGCGATCCTATTTTTTCTGGCAGCCATCGTTGGATGGTTTATGGCCCGGCGTGCGCTGGCCGGTGTTGAAAAAGTGACACAAACCGCACGACGGATATCCAATGGCAGTCTTCAAGAGCGGGTTCCGGTGGAAAAACGGGAAGATGAAATCGATCAACTGGCGATCACCTTCAATCATATGCTGGATCGCATTCAAACGCTGGTAACCGGAATCAAAGAGATGAGCGATAATATCGCCCATGATCTCAAAAGCCCCATTACCCGTATTCGGGGCCTATCCGAAGTTAGCTTGACCACCGGGGCTTCGCTAACGGAATATGGCGAAATGGCCGCCAGCACCATTGAAGAGTGTGATCGGCTGCTGGATATGATTAACACCATGTTGTTTATATCCAAAACCGAAGCGGGTGTCGATCAGCTAGAAAGAAAGGAGCTCGATATATCACGTGTAGTGAGTGATGCCTGTGGCCTGTTTCAGTCGGCAGCCGGTGATAAAGCATTGACCATGGTTTGCCATGTCAGCCAAAGTTTCAGAATTTTTGGCGATATCCGCTTAATTCAACGAATGATCGCCAATTTGCTCGATAATGCGATCAACTATACGCCGTCAGATGGGAGGGTGGATGTCACTGTTTTTGAGGACGGCCACCAACAGGTGGCTATAGCAGTAAAAGATACAGGCATCGGTATATCCCAGCAAGATCTTCCTTACATATTTGAGCGCTTTTATCGATGCGATCCCAGCCGATCACAAAATGGTACCGGGTTGGGTCTCAGTTTTGCCCGCACGGTAGCCCGCGCCCATGGTGGCGATATTTCCGTGAAAAGCACACCCGACCAGGGAAGCACA
>JASFPE010000005.1:0-34003 GCA_050116155.1 Desulfobacterales bacterium | reverse complement strand
CCGGAGTGAATACTACCGCCGCATCCGGGCAGCCTTTGAACACCTGGAAAAGGAGATCGAAAAAGGGCGCATCCGCTTTTACGGGATCAGTTCAAACACCTTGGTCAGCACTGCCGACGATCCGGAGTTTACCTGCCTGGAAGCCGTCTGGGAGATAGCAGAAACCGTTTCGGCCGATCATCACCTCGGCCAGGTCCAGATGCCCTTTAATCTGCTGGAGCCCGGAGCCGTGCTGGAGGGCAACCAGCCCGGAGGCAAAACCACGCTATCATTTGCCGCCGAAAAGGGTCTGGGCGTCCTAACCAACAGGCCGTTGAATGCCTTTGTGGCCGGGCGCCTTCTTCGCCTGGCCGACCTGCCTCAAACGGAGCGCAAAGATACCAACGAGGTGATCGAGAAAATCCGCCAGCTTGCCAAATCGGAAACGCGGTTCTGGAAAAAGATCCTTCCCCATCTGGACATCCCCCCAGGGTTGAGGGTCCGGCTAAAGCAGCAAAACGAGGTGAGCGACAGTCTCAAGCATTACTGGAAAAATTTCGGATCTTACGAGAATTTTCGCCAGACCCAGAAGGGGATGTTTTGGCCGCGGGTCCAGGGAGTTTTCGATTTTCTGGCGCCCTATGGGAAAGAAAACGAGGAACTGGCCCGGTGGCTGGTCGATCACGCGATCTGTCTGGAAGCGGCTTTTGACGCGGTGGGATCTATTTACATGGAAGAAGCCGCCCGGGTCTTGAACCGGATTCGTTACGCAGTTAACGACGCCGATCCGCAATGGGAAAAACAGGGCACACTCAGTCAGAAAGCGATCCGGGCCCTGCGGTCCACCGCCGGCGTATCCGTGGTACTGGTCGGGATGCGGCAGAGCACCTATGTGGAGAATGTCCTGACCGAACTTAAACAGCCCATAGAGCAGAAAGACCGCCAGGACAGCTGGGCAAAACTCAGGCAGGAGATAGCGGAAATTTTTTCGTCTTCAGGGTAAAAGAGCAGATGGGTAGCTGGGGTCTGACTCCTACGGTTATCACAACAACGGTACCTATTGACTCAGTGCACTTTTCATTCTTTTTCACTTTTCTGGTCGTTATCGGATATGTCGCCGTCCGCTGGTGAATCATTGTCGGTTTCGATGATGGGCGTGCAGGGAGCGCGGTTGAGCTTTAAAGAGAGCACATCAAAGCGGTTGTACTGACCGGCCACATCATGCCGGAGCTTGGGACCGATGATGGCCTCGATGTCGCAGACAGCATAAACGATCTCCTCCTGGTCCGGAGAAACGGTATCGCTCATCAGCTTTCCGCCCGGGGCGAAGATGCCTGTGAAACTCGATTGTGGACTCGCAAGGATCCGTCTTTTCTCTTCGGTGTCGGCAAGCTTGTCGACGACGGTGGCATCGATAACCGATGAGACCACCACATGGAAAACCTTCCCTTCAAAGGCATGGGCAGCGCCTCGCAATTGAACGTCTGAACCGATGTTGTACCCACCGTAGTCTGCGCTCGGCATCGACGGGTAATTGGAGACGTGGATCTCCTCACCTTGAGCAATCAGTGCAAAGCGGGCCAGTGGATTGGCGTTTTCACCGCAGATGAGCGTTCCGAGTTTGCCGATGGGCGTATTCAGGACCCTCAGTGTGCTGCCGTCGCCGAACCCCCAGACCAATTTTTCCGCGTAGGTGGGCATCAATTTTCGGTGTTTCAAGAGAATCTTTCCTTCGGGACCAATGACAAGGTTGGTGTTATAAATGGTCCCGAGAGTATTGTCGGGCCGTTCGTTGATTCCAATCACTACATAAACGCCAGCCTCTTGGGCAGCCTTACATAATCGATCGGTAACGGGTCCGGGCACGCAAACCGAATTTTTGAGCAGTTCGATAAAAAAAGGGGTGGTCTTAAAGACATTTTCCAGTCTGTTCCAGTAGGGATATCCGGCAATAAAGACCTCTGGAAAGGCAATCAGCTCGGCCCCGTTTCGTGATGTTTCGCTGATCAGAGCGACGGCCTTTTCGAGCGTTCTTTCACGATCAAGAAAAACCGGTGCGGCCTGAACGGCCGCTACTTTGACTTTCGGAAATGTATCGCCCATCTGATTTCTCTCCTGATAATTGTGATAGTAAGAAAATCATGATTACAAATAATATTGATATCTGATTGACCTCTTAAAAACAAATTCTTTTCGAAAACTAAAGGGACGTCCATAAATAAGTAAATAACATTTTATAGACATCCAAATTATAATTTTATTTGTGCTAAAATCCTGTCAATGTGCCGCACGTGGTTGTCGAAGTGGACAACGATAAAGCCCAGCGTTTCTGTGATTTTCAGCGGACCGGTATACAGTTGTCGATAGAACAAGTCGTCCGGGTTGTCCGAAAACATTTCATTCAGATATCCCTGCATTTTCTTCAGAGAAAGACCGAACCGCCGTCCACCATGATGGTTTGTCCGGTCACAAACCGACTTGCATCGGAGGCCAGGTATAGCACCGTTCCTGCCAGATCGCTGGTTTCAAGGTTTTGCTGCAAGGCCTGACCTGCGGCAATGACCTGCTTGGCTTTTTCGGATTTGGCGCCAAAAAACTCATCGGTGCCTTCTGTCAACACGCAGCCCGGCGCAATGGTATTAACCCGAATCCAATCTCTTCCCAGCTCGCGGGCCAGTCCCCGGGTGATGCCGATGACGGCGGCCTTGGATGTTGTGTAATGAAGTGTGAAAGGCGTTCCGTAAACAGCGGCCAATGATGAAATGTTGATGATGCTTCCCCCGGCACCGCCCTGGCGCATGACGGGTACCACTGCCTTGCAGCAATTCCAGATGCCTTTAATGTTTACGGCCATGCACGCATCCCATTCTGCTTCGGCAATGTCTTCGAAACGCCCGCCCTTGACTGAGCCATAGATTGCCGCGTTGTTGATGAGGACATCGATCCTTCCAAAAGTCTTTACGGCGGCGTCGGCCATGGCCTGGGTGGATTGTGAATCGGCAACGTCTAAATCCAGGCCAAGGGCTTTACCTCCCGCGGTTTCCACTTCTGTGACTGTCTGCGTGCAATCGCGCCGGTCGGCCGCGATCACAGCCGCTCCGGCTGCCGCCAGGCAGCAGGCATACTCGCGTCCAAGACCACGCGCCGCGCCGGTGACGATGGCAACTTTCCCACTTAAGTCCACGGTGACCTCCTTTCTTTGTTTTTTGAGCTTCTAAAGCAGATTGCAGTGTGACGCTGCGTAGTTTTTTGCTTACGCTTATCTAAATTGGCTCCCCCGATCCAGATTGCGGTATTGAATGGCCTCTGAGATGTGATCCACCAAAATATTGGGCTCGCCTTCCAGATCGGCGATGGTGCGGGCGATCTTAAGCACGCGGTTAAAGGCCCGGGCCGAAAGGCCCAGTTTGTCGATGGCAGATTCCAGCAGAGACCGGGACGTCGCATCGATTTTGCAGTGGGCTTTGATATGGCGGCTGCTCATCTGGGCGTTGCAGTAGAGCTTGGCTCTGGAAAATCGCCTGGACTGGATTTCCCGTGCCCACGATACCCGCTGGCGAATATCTTTAGACGGCTCGGCTCTGGATTCATTCATGAGGTCCTTATAAGGCACGGCGGGCACCTCTACATGAATATCGATACGGTCCAACAGCGGTCCGGAGATCTTCGAGCGATAACGGTGAATCTGTTGATAGGAGCAGCGGCATTCGTGTTTGGGATCGGTGAAATATCCGCACGGACACGGATTCATGGCAGCCACCAGCATGAAGCTGGACGGATAGGTGAGAGTGGAGGAAGCCCGTGATATGGTCACCTTGAGGTCCTCCAGCGGCTGGCGCAGTACCTCCAGGACGTGTTTTTTGAATTCCGGCAGCTCGTCTAAAAAAAGAACACCATTGTGCGCCAGGCTGACTTCTCCGGGCCTGGGAATATGTCCGCCGCCGATCAAGCCGGCATCGGAAATGGTGTGATGGGGCGATCGGAAGGGGCGTTTGGTAATCAAGGCCTGACCTTTGGCCAGCATACCGATCACACTGAAGATCTTTGTGGTTTCGATGGCTTCTTTGAAGGTCAGTGGCGGAAGGATTGTCGGTAAACGCTTGGCCAACATGGTTTTCCCAGAACCCGGCGGGCCGACCATAATCAAATTGTGTCCACCGGCAGCGGCAATCTCCAGGGCGCGTTTGACATGCTCCTGCCCCATGACCTCGGCATAATCAATCTCAAATTTGCGTTGCTTTTCAAATAACGCGGATATGTCGGTCTGTGCGGCTTCGATTTGCGAAAAGCCGCGAAAAAAACCGACCACATGGGACAGGGTCTTGGCCGGCAATACGGATATTTCTTTGACCACCGATGCCTCACGGCTATTGTCATGCGGTACAATGATGGCTGAATAGCCGGCTGCTTTAGCGGCCAGGGCCATGGGCAGAGACCCTTTTACGGGTTTGATGCGTCCGTCCAGGGAGAGCTCACCCAACATCAGGTATCGGGAGACGATTTCCTGGGGAATAATCCCGGTGGCGGTTAATATGCCCAAGGCAATCGGCAGGTCAAAGCCGGTTCCTTCCTTTTTGATATCGGCTGGCGCCAGATTTACCGTGATACGGTCAGCCGGAAAGTGAAAGCCTGAATTGTTGATGGCCGATTTGACGCGCTCTTTGCTTTCTTTAACCGATGCTTCGGGCAGGCCTACCGTGGTAAATGTTGGCAAACCCGAGGTGATATCCACCTCAACTTCAACCTGATAGGCATCAATTCCAAGGACCGCACTGCTGAGTACTTTTGCGAGCAATCGACCTCCATCCATCGCTTAGCCGTTTTAGCCCGTTGGTCAAAAAAAGATAATCCTCTGCGTTCTTCCTGCCCTGTTGAATGTAGCCGAAGGCTGACCTCCTGCGGAGGATTCAACAGGGTAAACGTCTCTGCGGTGAAAAAAAATTTTTATTGATTAAACCAGGAAACGACTATGATTAGAAAATTGATCTATTCAAGTGGTTTGGAAAATCTATAGCAGATCGCTATTTGGACGACAATCATTTTAATTGACATTTTGAGAAAAATTGTAATATTAAAGCTTTTTAATAGCTTAATTCGGTGTTAAAATCCATCTTTTACACGATGAAAAAAGTGCACGTCGACCTAAGTAAACTTCGACGTTTCAAAGACAATTACAAATAATGACCATACCAACCACACAGCGAACCGTTGCCCGAGAGATAAGCTGTTCGGGCGTCGGCCTCCATTCGGGCAAAGCAGTTCAGCTTACTATCAAACCGGCCCCTATCAATCACGGCATAAAATTTGTCCGCACCGATCTGCCGGACAAACCGGTTATCCCGGCCCGCTTTAATTGCGTGGTGGATACCAGCCTGGCAACGGTTATTGGTTCGGAAGGGGTGATTGTATCAACCATTGAGCATCTAATGGCGTGCCTGGCCGGTCTTTCCATCGACAATGTCATCATTGAGCTTGACGCTTACGAAGTACCGGTTATGGACGGCAGTGCCGCGCCTTTCACGCAAAGGATATTGGAGGCCGGAATCCGGGAACAGGATGCCCTGCGACACTTTTTTATGTTAAAAAATCCGATTACACTTGAGCAGGACGAAAAGTTCGTTGGAGCCTATCCCGATTCAACTTTTCGGATTACCTGTAATATCGATTTTGATCATCCACTCATCCAAAAACAAACCTGTGAGATTGAAGTGCTGGATCACGTATTTGAATGTGAAGTATCCAAGGCCAGAACATTTGGTTTCCTGCACGAAGTGGAATATATGAAGCGATACGGTTTGGCCCGCGGCGGTTCTTTGGATAACGCGGTGGTGATTGATAAAACCGATATTCTGAATGCGGATGGTTTGCGCTATGAAGATGAATTTGTACGCCATAAACTCCTTGATTGTATTGGCGATTTTTCCCTGCTCGGTATGCCGATTTTAGCACATATTGTGGTGAATAAGTCCGGTCACGCTTTTAATCATGCGTTCCTTGAAAAATTCTTTGAACAAAAGGAATCCTGGGAAACCCAGACCCTTCCCTCCGACACTGAAGTAACGCCTAATCAGTCAAAATCACTTGCTATTTAAACCGGTTTCAGATATTTATGAGTATGGCATTGTTAGCGAAGCGGAAAAAATTAGCTCTCGTCTTTTGCTTCCTTTTGGCGATCAATTCATCTGCGTTTGCTGAAGATGCCCGGCTGACAAATATCACCGTTTCTAATACCCGTGATGACCTTTTGTTATATTTAAATGTCGAAGGAGCGTTTCGGGAGGAAATGAAAAAGGCGATTTTGAGTGGTGTACCGGCAACCTTTTCATTTTTCGCCAGCCTGAATCTGGTTCAAAATTTTTGGTTTGACGGAACCATCGCCGACATAGAAGTTACCCACACCATCAAGTACGATAATCTTAAAAAGGAGTTTTCGATTCACCGATCCTGGGAAGGCAATAACCAAAAAGTTACCCAATCCTTTCAAGAAGCCCAGCAGTTGATGACCGAAATAAACAGCCTGAAAATAATTCCATTGAGCGAGCTTGAAAAGGGCAGACAGTATCAATTACGCGTAAAGGCCGAGTTCAGCAAGAAAACCCTTCCTTTATATCTGCATTATGTATTGTTTTTCGTTTCTCTGTGGGATTTTGAAACGGATTGGTATGCTTTAGACTTTATTTACTAAATTGGTTGTAATTTTAAAATATTTTAAGATTTCATTAAAAGCGAAGCAAACCCGATATTTGCCCCACCAATAAAATCATGTTTAAATCAAGGGCCACAGATACCACACCAGTAATTACCAAAGAAGACATGCGCAGACGGAAGCGAGAGGTTTTTCTTATTTTTGTAATTATCTTGGTTGTTGCCCTGCTGACATTCCTTGAGAGCCGAATTATTCGTTTTGGTGCCGATATCCCGATTTCGAACACCATTTTGATGTTCATCCTGATCAACATCAATTTGCTTTTGTTAATCTTATTGATTTTTTTGGTTTTCAGGAATCTGGTTAAGCTGCTTTATGATCGCAAACGCAAAGTGCTCGGTGCGCGTCTGCGCACCCGGTTGGTGATAGCATTTATCGCGCTGACACTGCTGCCCACCATTATCCTGTTCTTCTTTTCCATCAATTTTATTACCACCAGTATTGAATTCTGGTTTAATGCTCCCGTGGAGCAGGCCCTCGAGAATTCATTACAGGTTGGTGGAAGCGTCTATGGCCGGGTGGAAGCCAATAATAAATTTTTTCTGGAGCGCATGGCTTACCAAATTTTTAAAAAAAATCTTCTTGGCCGCAAGAAATCCAAAGCGCTTTTAAAATATATTCAGGTGGTTCAAAGAGAATTTAATCTGGATGCAGTGGAAGTTTATGCCGCCAATTCCCAGCGCATTACCTTTACCTTGACACCAAAACTGGAAAATGAATATTTCGGTGTAATTTCTGATGAAAACCTGCACAGCAATCTGCCGGAAGACGGCGTGCGATCTATTGCGCAAAGCGTTCCCTCTGGAGAGTTTATCAAAACCATTGCGACCATTCCATTCGGGGTGCTGCCCGAAGATGCCAAAGCTTTTGTGGTTGCGACCACCTTGATTCCTCGAGACATTTCGGAAAAAATGCGATCAATCAATCGTGGCTTTGCCGAATACCAGCAAATAAAACTGCTGAAGAAACCCATTCAGATTACTTACTATATTACCCTGTCCATTGTGGCATTGCTGGTATTGTTCTGTGCCATATGGTTTGGTTTTTATTTGGCCAAAACCATCAGTATACCCATAAAAGATCTGGCCGAAGGAACACGACGCGTGGCCGAAGGTGAGCTGAGCTTCAGCATTAATCCGGTTGCCGATGATGAGATTGGAAGTCTGGTGGAATCTTTTAACAAAATGACGAAGGATCTTAAAACCAGCAGAGAACAACTGGAGCTTTCGGCGCGCATGCTTCAACAGCAAAACATAGAAATTGAAGAAAAGCGCCAACATCTTGAAATCGTGCTAAAGAGTGTTTCAGCCGGTGTAGTCACCCTTGACGCCAATGGCCACATATCTACGATGAACAAGTCGGCAGAAAAAATGCTCAATCTCAAGGCCGAGCAAGTGTTAAATAAAAGCTATAAGCATTTGTTAAACGGGCAGCATTTGGATCTTGCCGATGAGATCATGGAAAATTTGACCCTTTCGCGGGGAAATGCGATTGAATTGCCGTTGCGTCTCATTATCGAAGGCAGACCGAGAAGTTTTCTGTTTTCTGTCAACGCACTACGGGATGATGCCGGCCGTAATATTGGGATTCTGATCGTCTTCGATGACTTGACCGAGTTGGAAAAAGGACAACGGATGGCAGCCTGGCGTGAAGTGGCCCGCAGAATCGCACATGAAGTCAAAAATCCGTTAACCCCCATCACCCTTTCGGCGCAGCGCTTGAAACGCAAATACGCCCCTCAGATAGAAGATTCGGTTTTTGAAGAATGCACACAAACGATTATTGATCATGTGGAATTGATTCGAAATCTGGTCAACGAATTTTCATCGTTTGCACGGTTTCCAAGCGCACATCCCAAACCCTGTGAACTATTGACAATCATTGAAGAAAGCGTGGCTTTGTACAAGGAAGGGCATCCAAATATTAATTTTAAAATCAGCAATACCGATGATATGCCGCTGTTGAATCTTGACCGCCAGCAAATCAAACAAGCCCTGATCAATCTGATTGACAATGCAATTGGCGCAATTGAAGAAAATGGTAATATTAGTATTGCGATTTCCCATGATCCGATTTTAAAACGGGTCCGCATGGAAGTTGCCGATGATGGCCCGGGTATTTCAGACGAAGACAAGACACGTCTTTTCGAGCCTCATTTTTCCACTAAAAAATCCGGCATGGGACTGGGGCTGACCATCGTAAATACGATTATTGCCGATCACAATGGAATGATAAACGTGCAGGACAACATACCCCGCGGTGCAAAATTCGTTGTCGAACTTCCGGAATAACAGACATTTGGCAGAGAGCATAGGGTATGGGGCATAGGGTAAGGAAGATAGCGACTAGGGTCTTTGGTTGAGGTTTTACTCTATGCGCTATGCAATTTTTAAAGATCCACTTATAACTGATTTAATGATTTCGATAGTAAAAATCGAATACGAAGCAAGGAGCAACATGTTATGTTTCCAACGGTGCTAATTGTTGATGATGAACCATCCATACTGCAAACGCTGAGCGGCCTTTTGTCTGATGAAGGTTTCGAAGTTTCAACAGCTGTAAACGGCTATGAGGCATTGAAAATTATCGATACCGAATCCCCGGATCTTGTCTTGCTTGATATATGGATGCCGGGAATTGACGGAATTGAGACCTTAAAGGAGATCAAAAAAGATAACCCCCATATCCAGGTGATCATTATTACTGGACACGGGACCATCGAAACCGCTGTCAAAGCTACAAAGCTCGGGGCATTTGATCTCATTGAGAAACCGCTGTCCATTGATAAGGTTATTGTGGCGATAAATAATGCATTGAATTTCAGGCGCCTGGAAGAAGAAAATAAATATCTTCGAAAAAAAACGCTGGAGAAAAATTCTATCAACGGCAACAGTCCCAGGACCGTAGATTTAAAGAAAAACATTGCCGCCGCCGCCCCCACCGACAGCTATATTTTGATTAAAGGCGAAAATGGTACCGGCAAGGAGTTGGTTGCCCGTACCATCCATCAGCTAAGTCCGCGAGCCGATGAGCCATTGATCGATGTCAATTGTGCCGCGATCCCGGAAGAGTTGATTGAAAGTGAACTGTTTGGTCATGAAAAAGGAGCGCTTTCGGGAGCTTTGACAAAAAAAATTGGGAAATTCGAACTGGCCAACAACGGGACCATTTTTCTGGATGAAATCGGAGACATGAGCCTAATGACGCAGGCGAAAATACTGCGGGTGTTGCAGGAGAAAAAAATCCAACGCGTTGGTGGGACCCGAACCATTAGTGTAAACGTAAGAGTAATTGCTGCTAGCAATAAAAATCTTGAGCTTGAAATCGAAAATGAGAATTTCAGAGAAGATCTGTACTATCGCTTGAATGTGATCCCCATCGATGTCCCGCCGCTGCGGCACCGAATTGATGATATTCCTGAACTGGTAGATACTTTTTTGAATGAATTTGCTAATCAGAATCGCAGCAATCCCAAAACAATTACCCCATCTGCCCTGGAGATGTTGTGCAGTTATTCCTGGCCGGGGAATGTTCGCGAATTAAAGAACCTTATTGAGCGGCTGGTGATTATGGTGGACAAAGATGTCATCGATGGCGAGGACATACCGGTTTCTTATAACCCGACTGTCCATCATGATGCCAATCCCATTGGCTCCGAGTTTCTGCAAATTGAACAACTTAAGGACGCCCGCAAGGAGTTTGAAAAAGAATTTATTAAAATGAAGCTCATTGAAAATGAAAATAATATTAGAAAAACGGCCGAAGCCATCGGGGTTGGGCGGAGTTATTTATACAAGAAAATCAAGAACCTCACCTAAACGCTATCTCAAATTTGAGATAGCGTTTAGTTTGATTTAGGAAGTTGAAATTGAGGATCATTGGAGGAGAGTTAAAGGGTAGAAAATTGTTATCGGCGCGGGGGCATCATACCCGCCCCACTGCAGATCGAATACGGGAGGCGATTTTTAACATTCTGGGATCACGTGTGCATGGAGCCATGGTTTTGGATTTGTTTGCCGGCACCGGTGCACTGGGTATCGAGTCGATCAGCCGAGGTGCAGAACGTGTTGTTTTTATCGACACGCATAAACGTGCCATATCTGTATTGCATCGCAATATTGACGCATTTTCTCTGGAAAAAAAGACGACTGTCATTCAGTGGAATATACTGAAAAATTTAGATTGTATCCAATCAATTAATCATGCCTTTGATCTTGTCTTTATGGATCCGCCCTATCATGAGCACCTGATTGAACCATCTCTTATTAATTTACACCGCAGTGGTTGTCTGGCATCTGGCGCATGTCTTATTGTAGAGCATTCTCAATTCGAAGCGATGCTGCAAAGCGATTTGCCATTTGAGTTAATGGATCAGCGACAGTACGGAAAAACGCTTGTTTCATTTTTAGATTATATGCTATGAGCCAAATTGAGCGATAAACGCTCAATTAGTGTTAATTTTTATTCGTTATTGACTCATGAGGAAAACCGCCTTTCATAATTTTGCTTCTACTTGCTCTCAAACGATTAACTAATAACGGATAGCTCTCAATTTAAAAGGATAGATTAGACGATGAAAAGAACTGCCATTTACCCCGGATCTTTTGATCCTGTCACCAATGGACATCTTGACATTGTTGAGCGAGGTTTGAAACTCTTTGACAGAATCATTGTTGCCATCATGCACAATCCGGGCAAAGAGGGCCTTTTTACCATAGAAGAACGGTTGCAAATGCTGGAATCTGCCATGAAAAAATTCCCCAATGTTGAGATTGATACATTCGACGGCCTTACGGTGGAATATGCTAAAAAGCGAAAAGCACAAGGCATTCTCCGCGGGCTGCGGGCCATGTCGGATTTTGAATATGAGTTCCAAATGGCTTTAATGAACCGCAAACTCAACCGAGAGGTTCAGACCATTTTTTTAATGACCGGATTTCGATGGATTTACACGAGTTCATCGATTATCAAGGAAGCCGCGAGATTTGGCGGGAATGTCAACGGGATGGTGCCTCCACTGGTCCAAAGGAAATTAAAAGAAAAGTTCGGCAGGGTGTCTACTGCGGCCAAGAAAAAACCCGCCACAAGCATCAAATCAAAAAGGGGTCGGAAATAATTCCGAAGTAACCATATTTTATCTTATCATGCTCGTTTTTAACCTACCCTTTTTTTCGCGAAAGTCCTTCAATAACCAGCACGGCAATGAAGCCGAGGGCGGCCAATAAAAGCGCGAAAAGAAAATCCCCATCGATGGCATCCGGCAGGATATTGCGCTCCACCAGGACATGGGTTTTTCCCCGTATGATTTGGGTTTGGAGCGCTTCTTTCCACGGCCAGATTTTTTGGATGGATCCTGCCATCAGCCCAGTTAGGAAAGCCATCGTGCGGTTATGAAATTTCTGCAAAAAATAATTCAACACTCTCGAAAAAGCCAACAAGCCGATCAGACACCCGCATGCAAATACGACGATGATGAGAAAATTTGAGGGTAGAAACGGATTTTTCAATGTAGCGGTGATGAACTCGTATTTGCGCAAAATTAACAAAATAAATGCACCGCTAATGCCCGGTAAAATCATGGCGCAGATGGCGATAATACCGCACAGAAATAAAAACCACAACGTTTCAGGAGTAGCCACCGGTATTATATTGACAATGATGGTGGCCGCAGCAATTCCTGCAACAAAACCGATTCCTCCTTTGCCCAACCAATTTTCTACTTGCCTGCCGACGACGAATATGGAAGCCGCAATAAGACCGAAAAAGAGGCTCCAGGTGGGAACCGGGTGATGATGTAAAAGATAATTCATTAAACGCGCAAGGCTTACAATCGCTATTCCGATGCCCAGAAATAAGGACATCAAGAAACGCAGCCGGACGTGTGCCAGCGCGCTCTTGAATTCACCGGTCACTGCCCTTTGTATCATTTTGGCATCAATGGATCTTATTGCGCCGATCAGCTGTTCATAGATTCCGGTAATCAAGGCGATCGTTCCGCCGGAAACTCCCGGGATCACATCGGCCGAACCCATGCAAAGCCCTTTAAGAGACAATATCGCAGCAGTTTTCAGCGAGTTTGGCCCCGGGCTGGCAAAAAAAGCATCCCTCCATGTCATATGGTCATTCGTATTCATAGTCGCTGTGTTTCATCTTTCAATTCCGAAATCCGCAATCCAAAATCCGCAATTGCCTCAACTTATTGTCCCGCCCAGCCGTGTTCGCCGACGAGTTTCACAAACCGGCAGCCCCCCAGATTCGTTTGATGAATCTCGCCTTGATCTTTGGTGATTTTAATCAGATCCTGAGAATGTTGGTCACCCACAGGAACCACCAGCCGCCCCCCTTCGGACAGCTGCTCAATCAGCACTTCGGGAATGGTTGGGGCTCCTGCAGTAACAATGATGGCATTAAACGGGCTTTCGTCTTCCCAGCCTTTGGTTCCGTCTGCACACCGCATGACGATATTGTGGTAATTGAGTTTGTCGAGAAGTTTGCGCGCCTGCACAAATAGCGCTCGAATACGTTCAAGCGTGTAAACGCGATAAACAATCTGTGCTAAGATAGCCGCCTGGTATCCGGAGCCGGTACCAATTTCGAGTACCCGATCGTTCTGTGTGAGCTCGAGTGCCTGGGTCATTTCGGCCACAATAAATGGCTGAGAGATGGTTTGCTGTTCGCCGATGGGTAGCGGGAAATCACCATAGGCTTGGTCTCGTAATGCTTCACCGACAAAAAGATGCCGCGGCACTTTACGCAAGGCCGCCAGTACATTTGAATCCCTGATTCCCCGTGCCTCGATTTGTTGGCGCACCATCTCATGACGTTTGTGTTCGTATTTAAATGCCTCTGTCTCCATGAAAATTTTAACTATCAAATCAAAGGCATTCAGGTCAAGGGCATAGACGTTGAGGTAATGTTCTCCCCTAAAGTGATGAATTGTACCGCACGATCATGAGAAAATCGGGCGATCGACAAGTAGGTGGTAGTTCGAAAAAGCTATTGATTTTTTTATAGAATATTAACATAATAAAATTTGAGAATAGCGCATTTATGCCAAGGCGGTGAAATGGACAGTACGAGACATTTGCTCATATCTGTGGTGTTATCAACGCTCATCATCATTATCGGTACAGCCGGGTACATGTTGATTGAAGACTGGGGAATTTTGGATGCATTGTACATGACCATTATTACCATATCTACTGTCGGATACCGCGAGGTACATGATGTCGGTGCCATGGGGCGCATATTTTCCATATTCCTCATATTCTCCGGTGTGGGTTTCACATTATATGTCGCCGCTGCGGTTGTACAATTCATGGTTGAAGGAAGAATCCGAATTATTTTGGGGAGGAGAAGATTGGATCAGAAACTTAATCGATTAAGAAATCATTATATTGTTTGCGGATATGGACGAATTGGAAGGGTCTTAGTCCGGGATTTGAGACGAACACCAATGGATTTGGTCGTGATCGATAAGGATCCAGAACTGGTAGCGGTGATGGAGAAAGATAATGTGCTTTATGTTACCGGAGAAGCCTCCGATGAGACCAATCTGATTAAGGCCGGAATTCATCGTGCCAAAGGCTTAATCGCTGTTTTGGCAACAGATACCGAAAATGTGTTTTTGGTGTTGACTGCCCGGCAGCTCGCCCGTGAACTTCTCATCATCGCCCGTGCAAGCAAAGAAGAAGCAAAGAGCAAACTAAAGGCAGCCGGTGCAGATACCGTAGAATCGCCTTATGAAATGGGGGCCGTGAGTATGGCCCATCGGATCGTTCGGCCAACAGTGACGAGTTTTTTGGACCTTGCTTTTGCACACACGCGCAAAGACATTCAGATGGAAGAGATCCCGGTGGATGCATCTTCCTCACTGGTTGATGTGATGCTGAAGGATTCCGGAATTCGACAAAACTATAATCTTATTATCATTGCCATTAAAAAACCGGATGGCAGCATGCTGTTTAATCCATCATTTGAAGCCGTTATCCAACCGGAAGATACGGTTATTGCGGTGGGAGAGGTTGACAACCTTCAGAAACTTGAACGAATTTTAAATCCATGAAATCCGAGCCTTCAGCACCCGCCCGGGGCTCGGATTTTAAATCTTATAAATAATTCGTTTGTCGGTAATAATAATATCAACATGTTTGTCGTGGGATTCAATCGGAACCTGTGGAATAATTTGTTCTTCCAGAGCAAGGGCGACCTTGCGGGTGGTAATCGCTAAATTGGGAATTAGCCTGTCATAATAGCCATCACCGGATCCTATTCGACCACCCTTCTCATCCAAAGCAACTGCCGGGATGATCGCGATATCGATGCGTTCAATCGGTACGACTTTGCAGCGATCTGCATCTGGCTCAAGAATACCCCGTGAACCGCTTTTGAGGTCATGGTTCAGATCGTCGACTTTCATGAGTGTCATTTCGAAAGATTCTGGATTAAAAGCCGGTAAGACGACGATTTTGTTGTATGCGTAACTTCGGGATAATATTTTATGTGTAGCGACTTCATTATCGCTGTTGACATACATCAGCGTGATTTTTGATTCTAAAAAATTGGCAAAATTAAAAAGCTTGTTTTCGATCGTTTTTGTTTTGGCTGCAATTTGTTTTTCGGAAAGCGCTGCTAAGGTTTTAGCAATATCGCTGCGGATTTGGCTTTTGGTGATCTGAATTTCTTCCATGCGGTGTCCCCCTGACTAGAATGTATTTAAGTAGCGGTATCAACAAAATTATGGAAGTTTACAAAATTCAATAATCGTTGACTAAATGACTCCTGCATGCTAACTCCGGCATCGGCAATGTGTAAACATGAAACGTTAAAGGTCCCGGTATTTCTGCACCTAAATGAGAACACGGCACCTTTTCGGAGTCTTCGGATATGGTTATCGAAAATAGACTATAAATATTTAATATAAGGATAAATATGCTGGAAATCAAGTTTGTGAGACAAAATTTGTCTGATGTTCAAAAGGCGCTGAATGCCCGCGGACAAACGGCTGACCTGAATAGGTTTCAACAATGTGACGAAGATCGCCGAGTTATTTTGCAAGAAATTGAAACCCTGAGGCATCAACGCAATGTGGTTACTGATCAAATTGCCGAAATGAAAAAAGCCGGTGAAAACGCAGATGTCCTGGTAACCGAGATGCGTGATGTTGGGACCCAAATAAAGGAGCTAGACAAAAATCTTGCTGAGAAGCAGGAGCAACTAGACAAAATCCTATTGGGATTGCCGAATCTGCCGCATGCATCGGTTCCCAAGGGAAAGGATGAAACCGATAATCCGGTTGTCAGAACGGTGGGTGAGCCCCCCGAGTTTGGATTTGATCCCAAAGCGCACTGGGATTTGGGTCAGATGCTGGGCATCCTTGATTTTGAGCGGGCCGCCAAGATTACCGGCGCGCGTTTTCCATTATATTTCGGCGCGGGTGCGAGATTGGAGCGGGCTTTGATCAATTTCATGCTGGATATTCATACGACATCCCACGGTTATACGGAAACCCTGCCGCCGTTTATTGTTAACCGGCAAGCCATGACCCATACCGGTCAATTACCCAAATTCGAAGAAGATCTGTTCAAGCTTTCGGATTGGGATTATTTTTTAATCCCAACAGCCGAGGTTCCGGTCACCAATATCCACCAGGGTGAAATATTGAACGAAGATATTCTGCCGCTTTACTATACCGCCTATACTCCCTGTTTTCGTTCCGAAGCGGGTTCTTACGGCAAGGATACGCGCGGTTTGATTCGACAGCACCAGTTTAATAAAGTTGAGCTGGTCAAATTCACCACTCCGGAGACGTCCTATGATGAGCTTGAAACCCTGTTGGCCGATGCCGAAACCATTTTGCAAAAGCTGCAGCTGCCCTATCAGGTGGTTGAGCTATGCACCGGCGATTTGGGGTTTTCTGCTGCCAAGACCTACGATATTGAAGTCTGGATGCCCGCCCAGGGCGTATACCGCGAAATCTCTTCCTGCAGCAATTTTGAGGATTTCCAGGCCCGGCGCGCCAATATTCGATTCAAACGCAAAGGTCAAAAGGGTACGCAACTCGTACATACTTTAAACGGATCGGGGCTTGCCGTCGGCCGCACCGTGGCGGCACTGCTGGAAAATTATCAACAATCCGACGGCACGGTGGATATACCTGAAGCGCTGACACCGTATCTTGGCGGAATGGATAAGATAGCATCGTGAAACCTGATGATTTTCCAAAAGAGATTCGTGATTATCTGATTCCCAGCCACGAGGGCCGGATGATGTATCGTTGCCTGGGCTGCCAGCAGGAATATGGCATTGACCATCTGCTGTATGTATGTCCAGACTGCGGCGAGGTGCTGCTCATATATGATCTTGACTTTGACCAGTTGAAAATGTTTCCCGGAGAGCACTGGCAGCGGTTATTTGATTATCGCAAGATGCTCAGCAATCCGGCATTGAAAGGCATCTATCGGTATCACGAATTTATCGGTCCGGTGATTCCGCTGCAGGCTGTTGTCTATCTTGGTGAGGGGCACACGCCCATGGTTGAGGCCAATGTTTCCTTGCAGGCCGATGTTGGCATCAAATTTTTTTTCAAAAACGACGGCCAAAATCCCAGCGCCTCATTCAAAGATCGCGGCATGGCCAGTGCCCTGAGTTACATCCAATATATGCTGCAAAGCGGGAAGGTGTCGGAGGTGCTTGCTATCTGTGCTTCCACCGGCGATACATCCGCAGCGGCGGCTCTGTATGCTGCCTATTTGACATCTAAGATCACCTCGGCTGTGTTGCTGCCCCACAAAAAAGTAACCCCGCAACAGCTCTCCCAGCCCCTGGGCAGCGGAGCCACTGTATTTGAAATCCCCGGTGTCTTTGATGATTGCATGAAAGTGGTGGAGGCCTTATCTGAAACCTATCATGTGGCCCTGTTGAATTCGAAGAACGCCTGGCGAATTTTAGGCCAGGAATCCTATTCCTATGAGATTGCCCAGGATTTCGAATGGGATGTTTCCCGGACAGCCGTGGTCGTGCCCATCGGAAATGCCGGCAATATTACTGCGGTTCTCAATGGATTTTTAAAGTTTTATGAAACTGGAATTATCACCTCACTGCCAAAGATTTTAGGCGTTCAGTCCGAACATGCCAATCCGGTGTATCGTTATTACCTGGAACCGGATCCCGGCAAGCGCAGATTCGAACCGGTGACCGTAAAGCCAAGTGTGGCTCAGGCGGCCATGATTGGAAACCCGGTTTCCATGCCGCGGGTGATTCATCTGGTTCAACGTTACAATCAATTGGCTGGCGGCCAGCGGGTCTTTTTCGTGGAGGTAAACGAGCAGGCCATCATGGACTGGGAGCTTAAGGCCAACCGCAACGGCCATATTGCCTGCACACACGGCGGTGAGTCTTTGGCTGGATTGGTAGCAGCCAAGAATCAGGGCATTGTCGATCTCGATGATATTGCCGTTCTCAATTCCACAGCCCATGCCCTCAAGTTTTCCGGTTTTCAGGAAATGTACTTTACGCAGCAGTTTCCCGCGGAATTTAAGATTAAACCGGACACGGCATTGATCAATGCGCCGATTTATATTCAGCCGCAGGATCTGAAAAAGGTTCCGGAACCCGGTCAACCCTTGAGCGGCAAAGCGCTCAAGGAATTTGTCGATCGCACGGCCACAGAGATCGCCACCATTTTAGGTTTGATAAAAAAGAAGTAAATGCTATGATACCCATGGGTATCCCCATATTGTTTGGTTCGATATGCCATGAAGAATTGCCCATGGCTGATGAAATGATAATAATAATGAGGTAATACAGAATGAATATCCACCGGATTTTATCTTTAGGTCTTATTTTTACAGTCATATTTGCGGTGGCGTGCGCATCCATCGACAATGCACAAAGAAAAAAGGAAGCAGAAGCGAAAAGAGATCTTGGTGAAGCCTATATAAGAGACCGAAAATTCACCTTGGCGCTCAAAGAACTGTTAGAAGCTGAAGAACTTAATCCGAATGACTATTATCTTCAGAACGACTTGGGGCTGGTCTACTATCACAAAAATCTACACGATAAAGCGATTGTGCATTTCAAGAAGTCATTGGATATCAAGCCGGATTTCGGTCTGGCCATGAATAATCTGGGAAATGCCTATGCTGCCCAAAAGGAATGGGATTTGGCCATTGAATATTATGCGAAGGCGGCCGATGCCCCGCTCTACGCAACTCCCCATTATCCGCTTACGAACCTGGGAGATATTTACTATGAAAAAAAAGACTATAAACGTTCCGAAGATTACTATCTTCAGGCGCTGAAATTAAAACCCGACTTTCCATTGGCCCTGCGAGGACTTGCCCGGACTTATATGGCCTTAAACCGGTCTGAGGAAGCGATTGTCAAGCTGCAAAAAGCCATCAAAATTGCACCGGATTATGCCCTATTACATTATGATCTGGCCAAGGCTTACCAGTTATCGGGGGATGTCAGCAAAGCGCGGCAGGCCTATCAGACGGTTATCGAACTTGCGCCAGATAGTCCGTTGGCCGACGAGGCGCAACTGGCCATTGAGCATTTGAAATAGTAGAGGGCAGAAGACAGAAAACGCTTATGCAAAAAAAAATGCGAAGGGATGCATGCGTAATCATTAACCCTTCGCAATTTTTTTATGTCCAATAGACGACGGCCCAGACGGCGGCCGACATGTGCAACCTTGCGGTTTATAATTTCTGCTGCTCGAGATAGACGATTTGAGGGGTGATAAAGATTAACAGTTCATTTTTATCATCATCCCGCTCCTCGGATTTAAAGAGCCAGCCCAGGCCCGGCAGCTTTCCCAATCCGGGGATGCGGTCTTCCCCCCAGCTTTGGGTCGATTTCAGGATACCACCGATCACGATCGTTTCCCCGTCATCCATTAAGATCTTGGTTGTTGCCTCATTGGTTGACAGGGCCGGCTGCGCAGCGGTCGGATCCACGATATCG
The DNA here is from genome assembly GCA_050116155.1 of Desulfobacterales bacterium. GTDB lineage: Bacteria > Desulfobacterota > Desulfobacteria > Desulfobacterales > JAHEIW01. Next base: position 14,349 of record JASFPE010000005.1, on the reverse strand, counting down.
TTTTTAGTAACATAAATATCCAAAGCGACGCGATTATCGAAGGTCACCTGAGGCGTTACCTCCAGCAACAAATCTACCTCTTTGAACTTCACTGTGGCATTTCCGGAAGAATCTCGTTCCAGGTACGGCACCTCAAAGCCCTGTTTTATGGTGGCTTTTACATTATTTAGGGTGACGACTTTTGGTGCAGACAGGATATTGGTGGCACCTTCAACTTCGCTGGCGACGAGCTGGGCATTGAGGATCTCAAAGGGTGTTCCACTCAGGGTGGCAAAGTTGAAACCCAAGACCGCCGTGGGATCAACATCCGGTAAATTGCTGGCGCGAAACGTGGTGGGACCGATGCCGAGGACATCGCCTAGAGCAAATTCTCCCAGGGTGGTCGTTCCCCAATCAAAACCCAGGTCTCTCGAGAAGTTGCTGTTGGCTTCAACCACGCGGGCCTCAATGATGACCTGGGGTGTTACCAGATCGATACGATTAATGATTTCTTTGGCGCGTTTGACCAGTGAGGGAGTTCCGGTGACAATAATCATGTTGAGCCGACTGTCCACCGTCACCGAACCGCGCTCTTTTTCCTTGGCACCCTCGCGGGGCTCATATAATGGACGAATATGTGTATCCACCACAGTTGCTGCATCGGCATAGTTGATCCGATAAAAAGCCGTGATGAGTGCTTCCTGTCTTCTTCTTTTTTTCTCCTCCTCCAGTTTCAGTCGTCTTTGTTTTTCTTCCAATTCCATGGTTTTTAAGGTGGCAATCCGAATGATGTCTCCCTCCCAAATTCTACCCAGCTGATTCATTTTCAGGACAAGATCGAGCACTTGGTCCCAGGGCACCGGCTCTTCAAGGGCGAGGGTGACTTTTCCGGTGACGTTTTTGTCCACCGCGAAATTTTTGCCGCTGATCTCCTTTAAGATCCGAAAAACATTTTTGATGTCGGTCTCATAAAAATCCAGGGCAATCGGTTCGCCGGTGTATCTTTTAACAATTCTTTCACCATAAATATCGACCTGTTTTTCTTCTCCGGTATACAAATCTAGCCTTGTTTGGCTTTCTAAATCAAAATCAATCTCTTTTCTTTCGGATACGTCTATACCCTCCCCAAGAGGTGCTTCCGCCGGAATCGTTTCATCTTTAGGGGGTATTGTGGCTCTTGTGGTTTGCTTTTTTGGTGCAGCGGCTACTTGTTTTTTAGCAGGTGCAGGTTTTTCTGCCTTTGCAGGGGCGGCTTCTCCTTCGGCGAGAACCTTTTTCCAGGCCGGGAGATCGGCATCCTCATATGGTTTGGGAGGGATTTTAGAGGGTGAAAAATGGACCCGGATAACGTTATCTTTTTGGCTAACAACATACGGTACGGCCTCCCGCATTTCAATGTTAAACCATGATTCATTCTTTTTTGCTGGCTGCGTCGGGGTTACGCGATCCACGGCGCTTTCAAAGCGGGTGGTGATCAGAGCCCGTTTACGGTATTCGGGCAAGTTGGTATCAAACAGGCGAAGTTGCACCCGCTTATCGGCCACTTTTTTAATCTCATATTTGACCGGCCGGGTTGTTCCGATAATCAGTGCAGATTTTCCGGCTTCCTCGCTGGAAAAATCAATGCGATTGACCCAGGCGGGTTTGTCGTATTTTTTGGTGATGACTTCAGCTTCCCTTTTTTCTGCAGTTTTATCAGCGGGTGCTTTCCCTATATCGGGCTCGGCCGGCTTTGGTGCTTGTGCCACCTTCGGGGCCGGTGCTTGTTTTACCGTTTTGGCGGGTGCTGTGCCCACATGAATTAGCAGTCCGTTGTCAACCGGGGTGGTCGAATATTTTGAGAGATAGGGTTTGTAAGTATCGATCACCACTCTGACTTTATCCGGATGACCAAAATGACGCACCTGTTTCAACCACTTGGACTTCACCGCGATGCGCTGCTCTTTGGAATAAGGGCTTTTGATTTTATACAGGTCAATGACGATCCGCGGGGGATTGTCGATGGTAAAGGACTTGAAATTCTTTATGGTGCCATCGGCACTGACATTAATGACGATATTTTTTTGAAGCGGTGTGGCGGCAACCGATTTTATGCGGGTGGCCTCTGCTATACTTTTTTTGACGACCGGCTGTGAAGGTTTTTCTTCAGTTGGTGATGGCTCTGTTGCAGCAGCCACCATCGCTGTTTTGGGGAACGCGATGTGCAGACCGGCATCTCCCGGGGTGATATCGTAGGGCACATCTTTTTTTAAAGAGATAAAAATTCGTGAAGTTGTGGTTTCGTCATCTTCTTTTATTTCTGTAGCCTTGATGGTGGAGACGATCGTGTTATCGGCTGGTACATAATCCGTTTGGATATTTTCAAGAGCGGTTTCCGGAAAATGGAAGAGCACGCCCAATGGGAAAATTTGCTTAATGGATGTGTAGGTCAGCATCTGGTTTCCGGATATGGTTACCGTGGTTGACTTTCCGTCATCATGGGTCACGATTTCCGTTATTCGTTTTTGTCCCTCGGCTTTTCCTTCCGCAGCTTTATGAGAAGCACATCCATGTAACAGTATTATTGGACTGATAACTAAAAAGATCAGAATAATATACGTGCGATATCGCTTTTGTTGGTTAATCATCTTAAAATTCTCCAGCAGGCTTCAGAAGTTTTAATTCGGTATCACGAACTTTAACATTGCCCATGTTATCTTCGAATTCTTCTTTCACAAGAACCTTATTCATATCGATACTCACCACCTTGCCGGCGTTGGTTCCGATATAGGTACCTTTCTCGATGACATATCCCTTTCCAGAGGACTCTTCCACCATGGCTTTGTTTCCGCTTTTGGCCTCCACAATTGCCACCAATTTTAGTTGGCCTAAATCAATTCTCTCAAGCGGTGTGCGCGGAACACGCTGGCCTCGTTTCGGCTTCCAGACTTTGGCTTCCCCTCGCTTTTTCTTAAATAACGGCTCAAACGGATCAATTCGGTCTTGTGCGCTATAGCGGGGTGGTTCAACAGCAGCCATTTTCGTATCATCAGATAAGTCATCTGAGGCCGTTTTAGCTGTTTTCGAAGCCACCTTAGGTGGTTTTGCCTGTCTCTCCGGTTTTTTTAGAATAGAGATATCTGATTTTGGTTGGATCGCCGGTCTTTTGGTCTTTGCCGGTTGCGGTTTCGGCTTTTGAGCAGCTACGGTTTCGTCTTTTTTGGCTATAATGGTTGGACTTGTCGCTTGCGGTTTGGTCGCAGGCTGTTCAGGCACTTGACTTTTTTGGACTGTTGTCACCGGCTGCGGCTGAGTGCTTGGTTTAGATTTGACAGGCGGTGTCTTTTTGACCTTACGGATAGCGACGGTCTTATCCTTATCGGCAACAATTTTTTTGCGAACAACTTTCGGCTTCGGCGGCGGCGCGGATGACTGCTCACAGCTCCATGCAAAAATTAACACACAGATAAGCCAGACTAAGTTGCGAATAAGAGCTAGATTTTTTTTCATGATAGCGCTGTTCGTCGACTTTATAGAAGGTCTATTTTTTCTTTTTGGTTTTCGCTTTCGCTTTCGGGGGAGGCTCCACAAACTTATAGGTGACGGCTGTGCACACGGTGTTCAAATCCTCCCCTTCCTTTTCCCGACCCATAGTGATATTTTTTACGTTAACGATCCGGGATAACCTTGCAACCCGATCAAAGAACATGGCCATATCGTGATAGCCACCTTTTACATTTATGGCTACCGGAATTTCGGCATAGAATTCCTTGCGGATTTCGGGCTTGGGTTCAAATAGCAAGAATTCCAGTCCCACATCATGACCTGATTTGGAAATATGAGTAAGCAAAGATGGGATCTCGCCCTTTTCAGGCAGTGCCCGCATCGCTGCCTTAAATTGTGCTTCGGCCTCCTTCATCTTGGCTTGAAACTTTTTTAATGAAGCCGCATTACGCTTAGCAGACGCCAGTTTTTTTTCAAGGTTTTTGAGCTTTGTGCTTAATTTGTCAATATCGTTAAATTTGGGCATATATAACAGGTAGACAAACGCCCCGATGATCAGCACAAAGACCCCTACAGATATGAGTATTCTTTGGACCTTGGAGAGGTTTTCGATACTTTCGAAAAAAGCCTCCATCTTGCTCGGAGAAGAAAGTTCTACTGTATCCATTATGTTTTGGCCTTTGTGGTGGCTGGTTTTTCTTTTCGACCTTGAACAGGAACCTTTTCACAGGTCACTTTAAATTCTTTCAGGTTATTGCCCTCAAACTCTTTGTGTTTCAGGGTATTTAAGTTGACACTTTTAAATAGCCCGCAACCTTGCAAGCGGACCATAAAATCGGCAACTGTTTTATTGTCTAGTGCAACGCCATCAATTTTTAACGATTTTTCCTTGTCTTCCAAGTGGGTAAACCACATGCGTTTGGCAATCACAGTTTTGGTCAGTGTTTCCATCAACCGCACCGGGGCATGCCTGCTGAGCTCCAGTGTATTGATCACATCCATTTTCTTTTTCAGATTTTCAAGTGTCTTTTTGATTTTGGCGATTTCTTTATTGATTTCATTGTATTTATTTAGTTCGGCATTGGCTCTCTTGATATCATCATTTAGGTCATCAATTTGTGAACCAAGGTAGTGATTGAAGCCAAATAAGCCCAACAGTACCAAAATCAAACTTAATACAAAGATTGACACCTGACGACGGATGTTTTCTTTTTTGCGTGCGGCCCGAAAAGGCAGTAGATTAATTCGTATCATTTGTCATCCACCCTTCTCATGGCAAGGCCCATGCTAATGGCAGCCTGGGGTGCGATTTTCTTCATATATTCAAAATCGAAACGATCGTCATCGACATAAATATTTTTAAATGGGTTAATGGTGTTTACTTCAGCTGATGCTTCAACAGCTAGCAATTCACGAAATTCAGTGATATTGGCGCCACCGCCGCTGAGTATAATCGTTTTGATCTGGTCATCGGGGTAAGTGGAGTAAAAAAAGTCCAGAGCACGCCGAATTTCAGTACACCAGTCTGCCACAACCGATGACACAATACCCGTTAAATCTTCTGCGGAAATGCGGTCCGTGTTCTCTCCGTATTTTAGTTGTTCGGCCTCTTCATAGGAGCAATCAATTAATGAAACAATTTTTTGATTGATCTGCGAGCATCCCAGCGAGACATCCCGCATGAAAACGGAAGATGTGCCTTTCAAAATGTTCAAGGACGTTTTGCTGGAACCGATGTCAATCAGGGCCACATTCTCATTGCTGGCATCATAGTTGACTTCGAAGGTGTTCTGTAACGCAAATGCTTCAACATCGACGATGCAGGGATTAAGTCCAGCGAGATTTGCAAGGTTGATGTAATCGTTGACCATTTCCTTTTTAGCGGCCACCAAGAAAACATTCATTTGGCTTGGATTGCTTTCGTTTTCACCCAGGATTTGGAAATCGAGATTTACGTCACTTATATCAAAGGGGATATATTGTTCGGCTTCAAAATGGATGGTGTCCTGCAACTGTTGTTCATCCATCGTTTGCACCGTAATCTTTTTTACGATGACCGAATAGCCACCGATGGATATGGCTGCATTGCGTTCTTTGATATTGTAAGCCTTCAATAACTGGCGAATAGCTTCAGCGACCACTTCAGGGTCATTGATCGTTCCGTCTTCAATTGCCCCTGGGGGGACATCCGTGATACCAAAGCGTTTTAAACTTCGCCCCCGTTTTGAATCCTCAATTTCCGCCGCTTTCAAAGACCTGGAGCCGATATCCAGACCGACGAGGTGATCTTTTTTCCCGAAAAGCATTTGATTTGTTTAGTCCTTAAAAATTTTGTTTTTTTCTGTTAGTTTTAGCCCGAGCGCCAGGAGAAGCTTGCGTTTGGTTTCCATACGACAGGGCATCCCTTTTTCGATTCGCGCAATCGTAATCGGAGAGACCTCCGCTTCCCTGGCAAGTTCGGCCTTGCTCATCAGGAGCGATTCTCTAGCTTCTTTTAAACGGTTTTTGCTGCTCATAGGCTCTGTTTCCATCAACTGAGCATCGGTGGACATATTTTCTTCCGTAATCTGACGACCTAACGGATCACCATGAACCGTTAAGCATTGATATTTTATTTAATTACATATAATTATAGTTAAGTCAAGCTAATTATATTTAATTTATATATAATTCCAATCAGTTACACTATATTGTGTTGTTTTTTTATTTAATTACCATATATGGGGTTTAAAAAAAGCAGGGCGTTTGACCCCGCCGTTGGCTTTTAAGAAATATTGGCTTTGGTACCGATTAATTTGAATTGGAGGGCAATGCCAGCCTAATTCATCTGCCATCCTTCACTGATTCGGAAAATAGAACGGTTGCAAGTTTTGCGCCAAAATGTTTAAATCGAAAAGCTAAAAATTATTATAGACGATAATTCTAATATTTTCAATATATTTTAAATATCTTCCGCTATTACAGGAGGTTAGACAGACTGGGCGGTATCGGTTTCAGGCCCGAGGTTTTTCTTCGACCGTCAATTATTTGAAAAATTAGGCGTACATAATTGACGGCGAAAATAGCTTTAACTTGACTTTACGAATCAGTTTCCATATAGCCATCAATGGATAACTATTGGATTTTATAGGATTAGATTAGGTAATGAGCGCCAAACCACCCGAGGAAAGAATCAAGCCATTCCGATTGGTGAAATATTTTACGTTTACCGGTATCATCGTCATTTTTTTGGTCATCGTCGTGCTTTCGATGCTCAACACACATTGGGTCAGATCGATGCAGCGGAAAAACAGTGAAGACTATGCCCATGTTTTGATTGAAAATCTAAACCATCAGGTGGTCCTGCAATTTATCATTCCGGTGGGCTTGCGATATGGCAAGATTCAGTTAAGCAACCAAGAGCAATTTGAGCGTATGGACAGTGTTGTGCGCAGCACGTTGCATAGTTTTAAAGTCAAGGCGCTCAATATATACAGTATGGATAATATCATATCCTACAGTTTTAATACCGATATGATCGGGCGCAGGAAATATGGCGGCACAGGTTATCAGCGTGCGGTGGGGGGCAAATCGACATCGAAATTAATCCAACGCGGCAACTTCTTGCAGATCCTGTTCGGCTTTCCCAAAGAGGTTCGATTAATTACCTTTGCTCCCCTGCGCTGGGAGAAGCCGCTTGGCTCATTTACCCGTGATGTTCTCGGCGTTGTCGAAATTGAGCAGGATTTATCCGGGGCCTATAAGGATATTTTCAAAATTCAGGTTTTGGCCGTCATCACGAGCACAGCGCTCATGGGAGCCCTTCTGGTGGTATTGATATATGTGGTAAAACGTGGCGAAGGCATTATCCAGAAACGGGCGATGGAGCGTCTGCGGCTCAAGGAGCGCTTGGGCCGGGCGGAAAAATTATCCGCTATCGGTGAGATGGCTGCCGGAATTTCGCATGAGATCCGCAACCCGCTCGGCATTATCCAGAGCTCAGCGGAGTTGTTAAAGAAAAAAGTGATTAAGTTTGACCCGGCAAATACGATTCCGGATATCATCGTTGAAGAATCCGGCCGCTTAAATCAGATTGTTACCGATTTTATTAATTTTGCCAGACCCAGGAGCCCAAACTTTGCGCCTTGCAGCATCGAAGAAGTCGTGGAGAAAAATCTAACCTACCTCGCACCGCAAATAAAAGAACAGGGTTACATCATCAAGCATAATTATCAAAATCCGTTACCTGAAATCATGGCGGATGCTTCGATGCTGTATCAATCTTTTCTAAACATTTTGATTAATTCCATGCAGGCCATGCCGGACGGCGGCAGAATTCAAATTGACGTCGGATTCAACGACAATTTTGTCGTAATTCACTTTGATGATGAAGGCCGGGGTATTCCGGAAGATATCATGGAAAAGATATGGGATCCTTTTTTTACCAACAAGGAAAAAGGATCGGGTCTTGGGCTGGGTATCGTCAAAAACATTATTGAAATCCATGGCGGCAGTATTCAGATTTCCAACCGACCCGTTCGGGGTGTCCGGGTAACCATTGAGTTGCCCATAATGAAGCCCGAACCGAATCCCAGTGAAATCCATAATTCTGAACCGGATTCATAAAGGAAAAGTTTATGGAAACCATCCTGATTGTCGATGATGAAAAAAACTACCTCACCATATTAACCGCCATCTTAGAGGAGGAAGGTTTCGAGGTCTTGACGGCGCTCAGCGGCCAGGAGGCTTTGGATATTCGAAAGACTTCTGATGTAGATTTGGTGTTAACAGACATGAAAATGCCGGTTATGGACGGCATTGAGTTACTCGAACATATCAAGGCCATTGATCCTGACCTTCCGGTGGTAATGATGACCGCACATGGCACGGTAGACAAAGCGGTGGAAGCGATGCAAAAAGGTGCCTACAGCTATATTCTAAAGCCTTTCGACAACGAACGGCTCATCATCTATGTCAAAAAAGCCATCTCGGTTTATCAGGTCATCAAAGAAAACCGGCGCCTGCGTGACACGGTGATGTCCCAGTATCGTTTCGACAATATCATCGGAAAAAGTAAACTCATGCAAGATGTTTTTGAAACCATCCAAAAGGTGGCACCTTCCAACGCCACGATATTGATCGAAGGGGAAAGTGGCACTGGCAAAGAGCTCGTTGCCAAATCCATTCATTTCAACAGCCTTCGGCGTGATAAGCCTTTTGTGGCCGTTAATTGTTCGGCTCTGGCCGAAAGCCTGCTCGAAAGCGAATTGTTTGGCCATGAAAGGGGGGCCTTTACCGGGGCGGTGGCGATGAAAAAAGGCCGCTTCGAGTTGGCCGACGGGGGAACCCTGTTCCTGGATGAAATTGGAGAACTCTCACCCAATTTGCAGGTAAAGCTGCTGCGGGTGCTGCAGGAAAAGGTCATTGAACGTGTCGGCGGCGTGCGTCCGCTATCGGTGGACATTCGCATCATTACGGCAACCAATAAGAATTTAAAAGAAGAGATGGTTAAGGGACGGTTCCGTGAAGATCTTTTCTATCGCTTAAATGTGGTGCATATTGTTTTGCCCTCACTGAAGGAGCGCAAAGAGGATATCCGGCTGTTGGTCAATCATTTTATTGAAAAATATTCAAGCGAACGCAAATCCGATACCGCTGTCAGCGGTGTTGATCAGGAAGTTGATCGTCTTTTTTATGATTATAGCTGGCCTGGTAATGTGCGCGAACTTGAAAATGTTATCGAACGGGTGATGATCCTATGTCCGGGGGATAGGATCAGGGTCTCGGATCTGCCCAAAGGATTTAAGGACAATGTTCATAACACCTTGCATCTTGAGGGAATTCCCGCCGATGCCAAGCTTTATGACACCCTGGCCATGATCGAAAAGGCATTGATTGAAAGGGCCTTGAAAATGACGGGTAACGTCCAGGTCCATGCCGCCCAATTGCTCGGGATCGGGAAAAGCGGATTGAACCAAAAGTTAAAGAAATATAATCTGGACGTCAGCTCAAAACAGTGAATCTTGTGGAAGTCCAACTATCCTGATCGTTCTTTCACAATTTCGATATACATTGAATCCGGATGTTCGGTGATAATCCGTTGAAATGCATCTGCGCTTTTTTGATGATCCCCTGATTTTTCATACAGCACCCCTAAATTGAAAAGGGCCTCGTCACGTAAAATCGGCTCCAGATTTTCAGCAATTTTCTCGAAATAGGATACCGCCAAGGGGATATCATTTAGCTGCTCATAAGCATAACCCAGATCGCTGCGGATGAGATTATTCATAAAGTCATGATTTTTAAAATCCTCCAGTGATTGGCGGTATAGCTCAATGGCCTTTGTATAATCGCCAGCATCAAAACGGATATTGGCAAATATGACACGCGCGATTTTGCCGCTGTTTTTGGTACCGTATTTGTTTAAAATCAGCTGAAAATCCTCGGATACGATTTGATAAGCCTTTTCCGAATCCTGACCGTTCAGCGCGGTTTGGTATTTCGCCACGGCTTGACTCAAAAGGGCCTGGGCGTTGTTTTCAGATCGAATTAAAAAAAAGCGATAACCCGATGCGACCACAACAATGGCTACCAAAATAACGGCAACGTAAGTTAATTGGGTCTTGTATTGTATGCCAAACTGGATCAACTTGCCCGAAAAGGTTATAAATTCATCCGGTTCCTTGAGCAGCTGTTTGCGGGTTACACGTTTTTTCTTCGCCATTATTCCTCCAATTAATACATGATTAATTTAAAATCCGCAATCCCGATTCACTTAATTAATTTGCGGATCCTTTGCCAGCCCTCCTCGGGGATCTTGGTGCCGTCTACCCGGCAGACTTCATATCCGCATGCAGAACCGAGTTTTCCGCATAGGTCAAGGGGGTACCCGTTTACAAGCCCGTATAAAAACCCCGACGTCCAGAGATCGCCGGCGCCGGTCGTATCGACGATATGATCGCCGCTTTCGGCTTTTACTCGAATTAGCCGGTCTCCATGAGCAATATAACTACCACGCTCGCCCAGCAAAAGTGCGGCGAAATCGACGGTTTCGGCCAGAGCATTCAGGGCCAGGCGTTCATCGGTGTGACCGGTGTATGCCCGTGCTTCATCTTCATTGGCCATTAATATATCGACATAATCATTGATGATGGTTTGCAAAAATTTTTTGGACTCTTCTACCACCGTAAAACTGGCGAGATCCAGGGAAACCATCGCCCCCGAGGCTTTAGCGGCGTTTAATACGGCCAGGATTAGATCGGGATTAAACAGCAGGTATCCCTCGATATGAACGATAGCCGCATTTTCAAAAAAGCGCTCGCTGACTTCATGCGGTTGAATTTCAGATGAGGCGCCCAAATAGGTGATCATCGAGCGCTGGGCATCCGGCGTGATAATTGACAACACCCTACCGGTAGGTGCTTCGGATCGAAACAGGGCAGGCTCAACATTTTGGTTTTGCAGGTCTTTTTCAAATAAATTGCCCAGTTGACCCTTGCCGCACTTTCCGACAAAGCGCGCAGCGCCACCGAGTTTTCCGATACCGACAACCGTATTGCAGGCCGAGCCGCCCTGCACCATCTTGGGTTTGCTTTTTAAACGGGTTAAGGAATGCTCAATGAATTCCTTGTCTTTATAGGTCATCCCCCCTCTTGCCGCTCCGGTTTGCATTAAGAATTGCTCGTCTGCATGGACCAGAATATCAATGAGGGCTGACCCTACACCGACAACCAGGTTCTTGTCCTGGTTTTTTAAGCGATAGCGCGTCATTCCTGCCTACCAAACCAAAGAAGCGTGAATCCAACCCTTATCACCATCGGCATGCTGAATATGGATCCAGCCTTCTTTGCGGGTCAACACTTTAAACGGTATGCCTTTTTCAACTTTGAACAGGATTTTAAATTTTGTACCCGGACCGGAGCGTATATTGTTGACCTCGCCTTTGGTGATGATGGTTTTGATTTTACTTACCAGCGAATCGTGCAGCCAGCCTTTGTCGCCCTCGAAATCCCGAAAGTGGTACCATGAATCCGTTTTTTCAATGACAAAAATAGGATGATATTTTTCCACTTTCCACAAAATTTCGTATTCGGTTCCGGGTCCGGAACGCACATTGGCCACACCGGCAGAAACCGCCAACCTTTCAGCTTGGGCCAGATTTGCACCGAGTATGATGATAATAATCAGAACTGCTGAATAGATTTTCATTAGTGATCTCTGTATTCCCACGCCCGCCATAGTCCGCCTGAGGCGGATCCAGGCGAGGCGTGTGGGTCTGTGGTAAAATAATTACGTTAAAATGCTATGCTATTTGGTATTCGAAATCCATAGCATTTGTCAACCTAAAGACTGCAAATTTATACTCAAATTAGGCCGAGAAAAATGATTTTCGGTTAGGCCGAAAAAAATATGATTTCCGGCAACTGAACGCAAGTTAGCCGGTTGCCATATACCGCGCCGGTATCGATGCCGATTTTATTTGACTGCAACAAAGGTTCTGCAAAAGGGGTATGTCCGAAAATTACGCGTTTGCCGAAATCAAATTTGGAATGAATAAAATCCTCACGAATCCAAAGCAATTCCTCAGGATTCTGTTTGTCCAGCGGTATTTTTTCTCGCAGTCCCGCATGCACAAATAGATAATCTTCTGTCTCGTAATGGAGCACCAGCGATTGATAGAATTCCAAGTGATCCGAAGGAATGGGAGAAAATTCTGATTTCTCCGGCCGATTCAAGTAGCTGTCCAGGGTCCGTTGCCCGCCATTAAATAAATACGTAAACCTGTCGGTGCCTTCCAGATATTTTTGAAGCAAATCCTCGTGGTTGCCCTTTAGAAATACAATATCCGGATGTTGCTTTTTTAATTCAACCAGATAGTCCACCACTTCAAAGGAGTCGGGTCCCCGGTCGATATAATCTCCGATAAAAACCAGGGTGTCGTTGGCATAATCAACTGGAATTTGTTTCATGAGGGCCTTTAGTTTGTCCGCGCACCCATGTATGTCACCGATGGCAAAAATCTTATTCATCTCTATTTAATTCGGCATATTTTGCAAAAGCTAAAATTTTTCGGGTTTTAATCCAAAATGCACAAAATATAAATGATATTCAGCTGTCTCAAAAATTATTTATTTTACAACAGGTTAGCGTAAAATAAAGACACGCCGTGGCTGGTCGAGCCGGGTAATTCCTTCCTGTCTGGCGAATTCCAGCGCTTGTCGATAATCATCGGCTGGAAGATGTGAAGCGAATCCGTTCACTTCAGCGGCTCTTCCGCAGGGACGGTATTGCGACATGACGTTTACATAACTGTTCGGTGAGATTTTTGTTGCAATAAAGCGCATGATCTCACGCGTGCCGGCGAGTCGATTTGGCAATACGAGATGGCGGATCAACAAGCCACGTTGCGCGATGCCCGTGTCGTCGATAACCAGGTCGCCCACCTGTCGATGCATTTCCAGCAGTGCCTTGCGAGCAACTTCGGGGTAATCGGAGGCATCACAGGCAGTCGCCGCAATTTCAGGATCCCAAAATTTAAAATCGGGCATGTAAATATCAAACACACCTTCCAATAATTTTAAGGTTTCAACACGATCATAACCACCTGAATTATAAACCAAGGGGATGTTGAGGCCTCTTTTTACGGCCATCTCCAGCGCTGAAAGGATTTGGGGTACAACATGCGAGGGGGTCACAAAATTGATATTATGACACCCCTGTTCCTGCAAGGCGAGCATCACCGCGGAGATTTGTTCGTCGGAAGCTTTTTGGCCATAGCCTTTATGGCTGATGTCATAGTTCTGACAAAAAAGACACATGAGGTTGCAATGGGTAAAAAAAATGGTACCTGAGCCATGGGATCCGACCAGCGGAGCTTCTTCACCAAAATGCGCATTATAGCTGGAGACCATCGCAATTTTGCCGGTTTTACAAACTCCGATTTCGCCGGCATGTCGGTCAACACCGCAGCGTCGGGGGCAAAGATCGCAGGCGCTAAAAATGTCATATGCCTTCGCTATTTTTTCTTCGAACAGACCCTCCTCAAAGGTTTTTATATAAACAGGGTCAAAAGATTGTATCGTCATTGGGTAGTAATTTCTTTTTCAGAATGAAGTTGGTTAAATCCCAAATTACAAGCACCAAATTACAAATAAATCTCAAATTTCAATATCCAATGACCAAAACTCAAATCATAAGGATTCAAATTTTTTACTGTATTTGTGAGACACGGCCCTAGTCTCGCGTTTTAAGAGGCTCAACCAATATCTTCTGGGCAAGTCCGCGGCCCAACACATAGCGTTTCAAATCTAACGCCACTGCAATTTGACCTTGGTTATTATTTGTAATGACTTCGATCTCATCGCCAAGCCGTAAACCCATCGTCAGCAATCGCATTCGGACTCCGGAACCACCATTGAAATCTTTGAGAACCAGCTTCTCACCGGGTTTTGCCATGATTAACGGCATTAACTGAATACGATCCTTTAAACAATTCGAACAGATGCCGTATATTTCCATCCTGTGTTGAAGCATATGGAAGCCGTGGGCAGCGGAGATTTGAATTTGCAGTTTTTCAAGTTGATCTTCTTCGAATTCAAAGATTTTTCTACATTTGGTACAAATCATGTGATCATGATGTTGCCCCAGATGTCGGTGTTCGTAGCGGACCTGGCCATTGTCGAATTGGCTCCGATTCGCAAAACCGAAACGGCACAATAATTTGAGAGTTTCTCTGACAAATTGTGGATCTAAATCCCAGCCATTTTGACTGAGAAGATGAACCAATTCATCGACCGTAACATGCTTTTCGGTTTGTAAGAATACTTCAAGAACCTTGAATCGATTCTCGAAATTATCGATGTTCTCCTGTTTGAACAGCTTTTTAAACTGCTCTTTTTCTTGAAGATG
>JASFPE010000004.1:0-34882 GCA_050116155.1 Desulfobacterales bacterium | reverse complement strand
ATGACCTTTAATCAACCTGTCTCGCGGAACTCTGTGGCAAATCATCTATTCATGCAGGCCTACGGAAAGCAAGGGCTGGCCTACGGGAAACAGACCCAGCGCGTGTCGCTGCATGTGGAGCCGGATCCCGAGGACAAAGAAGCGCCCTTTGTATTGCCGCTTCCCGGAGAAAAGTTATATTTGATTACCGACTCCGACCAAAAACCTGATCAAGATAAGACAGTTTCAAAGGAGAAACTCAAAACGCAGGTAGTCGAAGCCAGGCGCGTATGGCTGGTGTCTCCCAAAGTGGAACTGGTATTGAATACGAACGTCGAGTTGAAGGTGGAGCCAGGCCTGGTTTCATATCTGGGACCCGAAAAAGGGGCGGAAAATCGAATTCTGGTGGCGTTTCATACCTTTCCGGAATTTGCTTTTGAAGGGATTGAATGCACGGATAATAACGATGAAAAGCGCACCATAGCACCGCAGACGGCGATTTCTCGGCAACCCCGCTGCAATCCGCTGGCACGCGTTGCCCTGTTGTTCAGCGCACCGGTCATCAACGAAACGGTCAGGGATCATCTGACCTTCACGCCCGATCTGGCCGGTGGTCGCCCAGATTATGACCCCTGGGCCAATCGCCGCGGTTATTCCCGTCTGCGTTCCCCCCATAAGCAGGGGCGTAAATATCGCGTCTGGTTGCCGGAGGTATTGAAAGCTTATCAGGTATACCACATTCTGAGCAACCCTGCCGATTTTAAGGATGAATTCGGACGCAGACTGTCGACTGCCATTGATATGCAGTTTGCCACGGATCACCGCTTGCCTGATTTTGTGCTTACCCATCCCAGGGCCGTGCTGGAAAAGACAATCGATACGGAAATGCCTGTGGTGGTGACCAACCTCGACGAGGTCACTGTCACCTATGACCGTTTAACCACTCAAGCTAAGATTGTCCGCCAAAAGCAAAAAATCCCGGTTCCCGAGGCAGAGGACGTTGCCTTCAGGATTCCGCTGAACATCCGTGACATGCTCGACGGTCAATCCGGTGTGGTGGGGGGAACTGTTGACTCCACACCGCATGTTTCCAAAGATTATCGGGAGCGCTGGTTCTTTGCCCAGGTCACCCCCTTTCATGTGCATGTCAAGGTTGGGCATTTTAACACGCTGGTGTGGGTCACGGAGTTTTCCACAGCAAAACCCGTGGCCGATGCTCGCGTCACGATTTACCAGAACACCTATGCGGCTTTACCCCAACAACCCAAGCCGCTGAGCCGAGCCATAACCGACACTGACGGGGTGGCCCTGCTGGCCGGAACCCGTGAAATCGACCCGCAGTTAACATATTTGCGTGCCTATCAGGTCGCAGATCCCCGGCTCTTTGTACGTATCCAAAAAGGCGATGATCTCGCCCTGGTTCCCCTGGATTACCAGTATCGCATAGATACCTATCGCGCCTCCCAGTACACGGTATCGCCGTATATGCGCAGGCGCTACGGCCATATCCACACCTGGGGCATCACCGCCCAGGGCATATACAAGGCGGGTGATACCATTCAGTATAAGTTTTACGTCCGCAATCAGAATAATGAGACTTTCGTGCCGGCCCCCAGGGAAGGATACCGCCTGAAGATTGTCGATCCCATGGGCAAAACCGTCCACGAGGTCAAGGATGTGGTATTATCGGAATTCGGCGCCTATGATAGTGAATTTACCGTATCCAGAACCGGTGCCGTGGGGTGGTATCGATTCGAGCTTTCGGCAAGCTTTTCCCGGCACAACTGGCAGCCCATGCGGGTGCTGGTCAGTGACTTTACTCCGGCTCCGTTTCGGGTGACCACCGACCTGAACGCAAAACACTTTCAGCCCGAAGATGACATCGAAGTCACCACCCAGGCTCGCCTGCATGCCGGAGGGCCTTATGCCGACGCCTCCTCCCGCGTCACGGTGACGTTGCACAGCAGAAGTTTTCATTCTGATGATCCAAAGGCTGCCGGTTTTCGGTTTGATACCTATGTGCCGGGAAGCCGGCTTAAACAGACCCTTCATCAGACCGACGGCGCTGTCGACAGCAGGGGTAATCTGGCCACACGATTCACCCTTTCCGAAAACACAATTTTGTTCGGAAAACTGATTGTCGAAAGTGCGGTAAGGGATGATCGCGGCAAGTATGTCACCAGCCGGGCAACTGCCGAATATGCCGGTAGAGACCGTTACGTTGGCCTGCGCCGCGCTGGCTGGATTTTACATGAAGATCAGCCCGCAACCGTGGATGCGCTGGTCGTGAATCCACAGGGTATACCGATTACTGGAATCCCCATTTCGGTTAAGATTGAGCGCAGAGAAACAAAGGCTGCCCGGGTAAAAGGTGCCGGCAATGCGTATCTGACCCAGTACACCCATCAGTGGGTGAATGCTGCGACATGTCAATTGGTCTCGTCCGGTGAGCCTGTCATGTGCCGGTTTGCGCCCGCGCACCCCGGCTCTTATCGAATTACCGCTACCATTCATGATGCCCGGGGACGCGATCACAGCACCCAACTTTATCAATGGGTAGCGGGCAAAGGCCGTGTCCTGTGGGAGGACCGCCCGGACAACAGTCTGGAGATCATTGCCGAAAAGAAAAGTTACCGGGTCGGAGAGATCGCGCGTTATTTAGTGAAAAATCCGTATCCCGGCGCTCGGGCCCTGGTTACCGTTGAGCGCTACGGCGTGTTGAAACGCTGGGTGCAATCCCTGGATACCAGCACCCCCACCATCGAATTTGGCGTCGAAAAAGACTTTATCCCGGGCTTTTTTCTGTCCGTCATGGTGATGTCTCCCAGGGTGGACAGGCCTGCCGGAGATGATCAGGTTGATCTGGGCAAACCGACGTTTCGCATGGGGTATGTGAAGGTGCCTGTTAGTGATCTTTACAAGGAAATCATTGTCGAAGTTTCGTCGGCCAAAGAAACCTATAAACCCCGGGATCGAGTTACGGTGGATTTACAGGCGACTGTGCGGTCTGGGGAACATCGAGAACCGGTTGAGCTCGCCGTGGCCGTCCTGGATGAAGCGGTGTTCGATCTGATTGTCCAGGGTAGAAATTATTTCGATCCTTATAAAGGGTTTTACACGATTGACGGTTTGGATCTGGAAAACTTCAGCCTGCTGATGCGTCTGGTGGGCCGGCAGAAGTTTGAAAAGAAGGGCGCCAATCCGGCTGCTGGCGGGGGTGGCGACATCGAGTTACGCTCCGTCTTCAAATTTGTCAGCTACTGGAATCCTTCCATTGTCCCGGATGACCGGGGCAAAGCCAGGATCGAATTTGAAGCGCCTGATAATCTGACCGGATGGCGGGTGCTGGCGATGGCGGTGACTCCCGGTGATCGCATGGGACTGGGAGAAGGAGGCTTTAAGGTCAACCGACCCACCGAGATTCGCCCGGTAATGCCGAATCAGGTGACCGCCGGCGACAGTTTCCAGGCCGGTTTCAGCATCATGAATCGCACCTCTGAACGCCGGCAGTTAACCCTGACGATTACCGCCGAAGGGGTGATTGAAACCGAAGCAGGACGCACTTCACAAAAGGTAAGCCAGAATCTGATGGCCGAGCCATACAAGCGCGTCACCGTCTGGATTCCCCTGAAGACCACGAGTTCGGGTGATGTTCGCTTTACGGCTCGCGGTGGAGATGTATTGGACCAGGACGGCGTTGTGCATACACTTGTTGTTCACAAACGCTACAGTCTGGAAACAGCCGCCACCTATGGGTCGACGGAGTCAGAAACGGTTCGCGAACACATTCAGTTTCCGGAAAATATGCGAACCGATGTGGGGCGGGTGAGTGTCGTGTTGGCGCCTTCGGTCCTTGGCAATCTCGAAGGTGCTTTCGGCTACATCCGCGATTATGAATACACTTGCTGGGAGCAGGTTCTCACCAAAGGGGTGATGGCTTCCCATTACCGGAATCTCAAACGTTACATGTCCGAAGATTTTGAATGGGAGGGCTTTGAAGGATTGCCTCAGGCTGTGCTGGATCGGGCGGCCGTCTACCAGGCGCCCAATGGCGGCATGACCTATTATACCCCACGAAATCAATATGTCAGTGCATTTCTGAGCGCCTATACCGCGATGGCTTTTAACTGGTTGCGCGACAGCGGATACCAGATACCCTCTGCCGTGGAAGACAAGTTGCACGGGTATTTGCAGACCGTGCTGCGTCGCAATGTGGTACCGGATTTTTATTCCAGAGGCATGGCCTCCACCGTGCGGGCTGTGGCCCTGGCAGCCCTGGTTAAACATGGCAGGATCAGTCTCTCGGATCTGAGACGCTATCAACCCCATGTGCCGGAAATGAGCCTTTTTGGCAAGGCGCATTTTTTGCTGGCAGCCCTGGGCGTGGCTGGCTCGGAAAGCATACGGACGGAAGCCTGCCATCTGATTCTGGCCCATGCCAACCAATCCGGCGGCAAATTTGTGTTCAGCGAAGTCATCGACGACAGCTATACGCGTATCCTCTCCTCGGCTTTGCGGACCAACGGGGCTGTTCTGAGTGCCCTGGTTGAATACGGAAAGACCCCCACCGGCCAGCAAATGGTGGAAGATATTCCCTTCAAGCTGGTGCGGCATATTACCCAAACCCGCAAGAAACGCGATCACTGGGAAAACACCCAGGAAAACATGTTTTGCATGAATGCCCTGATAGAATACAGTCGAGTGTATGAAAAAGACCAGCCGCACCTGACCTTACGTGCGCTGTTCGATAAGGAGGAAATCGGTCAAACCAGATTCGCCGACATCCGCGATGATGCAGTCGAATTTCAGCGCTCGATCCAGGCCGATGACCCGGGCCGCAGGTCAATCCTTGAGCTGGAAAGAGAAGGGCAGGGGCGGGCATATTATGGGCTGCGGCTGTTTTATGCGCCGAAACAATTAAGGCCTGATCCGATCAATGCCGGCATTGAGATTCACCGGGAATATAGCGTGGAACGTGACAGCCAGTGGGTTTTGCTCAAAAGCCCCATGCAATTGAAACGGGGGGAACTGGTGCGGGTGGATTTGTTTGTTTCCCTGCCCGGCGCGAGAAACTTCGTGGTGGTCGACGATCCGGTTCCCGGCGGGCTGGAAGCTGTCAACCGGGATCTGGCCACCGCATCCACCGTGGATGCAGATAAGGGTGAATTTGATCGTGCCGGTGGCTCCTGGTGGTTTCGTTACGGGGATTGGTCTTCCTATGGTGTCTCCCGCTGGAGTTTTTATCACCAGGAACTGCGGCATGATTCCGCCAGGTTTTATTCGGAATATCTGCCGGCCGGCAATTATCACCTATCTTACACCGCCCAGGCCATTGCCCCGGGCGAGTTCATGGTGATGCCGGTGCATTCCGAAGAAATGTATGATCCGGATGTTTTTGGCAAAGGGGTTGCGGCGGAATTGGTTGTGATTCGAGAAGAGTAGATGAGATGGGTAATTAAACACCCGGCTTCGCTTAGCTACGCCGCGGTAGGCCAGATGGACGCAGACAACCGCAGACAGATTTCTATAATAACAATTAAATTAAAAGAAATGCACTCTGAATCAAATACACGCTATCTGCTGCTTGCAACAGCAGCGATAGGATTGGCAATAGGTTTTGGCCTATTCATCTGGAAGACCTATACCGATCTCTTGCCAATCCCCGATTCTCTAAACCTGGAGGCCTCTGTTGTACGCAAGGTTCAGGTGCTGGATCGCAACGATATTCCCCTGACCATTACCTATCAGAATCGCTGGAACATTCATGATTATGTCCCCCTGCACGAAATCCCAATTTTCCTGCAACAGGCAATTATCATTTCTGAAGATAAACGCTTTTATAAGCACAGCGGTGTGGATTGGATAGCGCGCTGGCACGCGCTCTGGCAAAATCTTAAGGCCCTTGGCAAGATGCGGGGGGCCAGCACCATCAGCGAACAGGTCGTGCGCATGTGGCATCCCAGAGCCCGCACGGCTTGGTCGCGCTGGCTGGAAGGGCTCGAGGCTGCCCATTTGGAGGTAAGGTTTTCCAAGGCCGATATTTTCGAATTTTATCTCAATCAGGTTCCCTATGCAGGTCGACGCAGGGGGGTGGCACAGGCAGCGCGGTATTATTTTGACCGTGACCTGGATACATTGAGCCGCAAGGAGATGCTGGCGCTGGTTGTCCTGGTTCGGGCTCCTGGACGATTGGATTTACGCAGGAGCGCGCGCGAAATTCAGCAACCCATCCGCGACCTTCTCATTCGCCTTTATAAGATGGGAATCGTCGATGAAGCGCAGTATGCTCAGATCCATGCAGATAAGATCCAGCTTGAAAAATCTTATCTTGCGGTGCGGGCCAGCCATTTTGTGCATCACCTTTTTCAGTCGTTGGATGTCATTGATATGCAGCATCGTGTCCGATTGCGGACCACCCTGGATGCCCCGCTGCAGGCTAAAATCCAGAATATTTTGCAGCAACGTCTCAAGGATTTACAGAGATGGCGGGTAAGCAACGGCGCCGTTTTAGTTGTCGATCATCTGCATCAGCAGGTATTGGCCTGGGCAAACGCCAGCCAAGAAGAAGACAGCATGTCGCTCAGCTGGATTGATGCGGTAACTGCCCAGCGACAGCCCGGTTCGACCCTGAAACCCTTTCTTTATGCCACGGCTATGGAAAAGGGTTGGACTGCGGCTACGCCGGTGGATGACCACCCCCTGGCCGAACCGATTGGCTATGGGTTGCATACATTTCGTAACTACAGCCGGATCCACTACGGCCCCCTGCTGGTGCGGGATGCCCTTGGAAATTCGTTGAATGTTCCGGCGGTGCAGGCTATTCGATATGTCGGCGTCGACACGTTTTTAAATCGTCTCCATGATTTGGGTATCCAATCTTTGCACCGGCACCCGGATTATTACGGCGATGGCCTGGCCTTGGGAAACGGTGAAGTCACGTTGCTTGAACTCGTGCAGGCGTATACGGTGCTGGCGGCTCAAGGGGTATACCGTCCTTTGAAATTCTTGATTGATGATGGTTTGTCTTCCCTTGGCTTGCGGAGGGTGTTTTCGCCGGAAGTTGCTTCTCTGATCGGCAATATTCTCTCTGACCCGAATGCGCGCAGCCTGGAGTTTGGAGAAGGCAGCCTGCTGCGCCTGCCGGTGCAGACCGCTGTAAAAACCGGAACTTCCAATGATTATCGGGATGCCTGGGCGATTGGCTTTAATCACCGCTATACGGTCGGCGTCTGGATGGGAAATCTGGACCATAGATCCATGGATGGGATTACCGGATCCAGTGGACCGGCACTGGTGCTGCGCTCTGTTTTTGCAGAACTCAATCGTTATCGGTTAACCCATCCGCTCTATTTGAGCCCGCGACTTGTTCAAATCGAAATTTGCCGGGATACGGGAAGCCCGGCCAATGACCATTGTTCCAGTTACCTTGAATGGTTTATTCCGGGAACTGAGCCAGGAGCACGCAAGCCGATTCACCATTTTCAAAAATCGTTGCATCTGATTCAACCCACCAACGGCTTGCAATTGGCGATGGACCCCAGAATTCCGAATGACCAAGAAGCATTTTGCTTTAAGCTGGCAAAGATCTCCGGAGTCGAAGCAGTCGACTGGTACGTGGATGATCAATTTCTGGTCACCACCTCCACGGGGGAATATTTATGGCCCCTGCAGCCGGGCATGCACCGTGTTGGAGCCAGGGTCTGGTTGGAACATCGCCGTCATCCTGTGCTTATATCTCCGGTCAAATTTATCGTAAAATAGGATTATGACCGTCGTTTGGTGTCCTCAAACAATAAAGACCGTTCGCAAAATTTTGTTCCAAAACCATCGGTAACAAAGCGATGGCAGATTGATTGGATAGCTAAGTGTCTGAAAATAAATAACTATAATGACGAAAAACTCTTGACTTATAATTAAAAATTCTTCATCTATAGGTGAGATTTATTGGCAACAAAAGGAGGTGACATGTTAAAGAAAGCAAAGAAGGATGAAAAGGACGAGTTTTCTGCTTCCAGTGAGATCACCGAAGAAGAAAAAACATTATTGGTTTCAGGCCCCGCTGCCAGGGATGAAAAAACAATCATCGGTGAGTATATTACCATCGAAGGCAGCATTTCCGGTGAGGAGCATCTCGTCATTGAAGGATCCATGAAGGGAACCATCGAACTGAAAAAGCATAATTTTGCCATCGGCTCAAAAGGGAGGTTCGAGGGTGAAATCCAGGCTCAAAAAGTCAGTATCAGCGGCGATATGAATGGAAGCGTCAAGGCTCAAGACAAAATCAGAATTACAAAAGAGGCTGATTTTGTCGGCGAGATTCGAGCGAAAAGCATTGCGGTAGAAGATGGTGCCTATTTCAAGGGGTCTATCGAGCTGGAACGAGAGCCCAACAGAAAATCCGCGAAAAAGGAAAAGGCACCAACCTTAGCTTCTCCACGGCCGGATAAAGAACCAGATAGCCTGGCGCCCAAAGAAGTCAAGCAGGGGAATTGATTTTTGGAAAACGCAACCATTCCTTTGGAGGAAAACACCGACGCGTTGCCGTCTCCTGCTGATTACCGCAGTACATTACTGCAGGCATATGTCGAACATCTCAAGCAAGATCAAGCGGCAGAGTTGCTCGACCTGGGACCCGTGTGTGAAGAGAACATTATGTTTTTCGCTCGGCAGGTGAAACGGCATTGTGCCTGCGACATGTTTATCCGACTGGACCGCACGTTACGCAAACAGTTACCTCTAAAACAATTATGGAACCATCTGGACTATGCGCGACAACGCTTCCGAGGAATTCTTCTCTGGGATTTCATCGATCATTTGGATGACAATCAGGTCGGCGATTTTCTTGAATCGTGCCATCGCATGCTACAGCCCAATGCGATGATGATGGCAAATACCTTTGAAGAACGCTCGGCACCAGATTTCGTGTATTCATATGTCATCCAGGATGATTATCGCATCATTTTCCGACAGCAGCAGCACCTGGATCTTCCCCGGCATTACCGCAGTAATCGCGAACTGATATCTCTGCTGGCGACATTTCGACTCGTCAAGTCTTTCATCTATCGAAACGGTGTCAGGGAATTTCTTTTCCAGCGGATTTGAACCATGCCACTTCAGAACGTGACGCCAGACGCCCTAAATTTTGTTCAGCGGATCCGCTATTCCATATTTCCCGGTACCCGGCGAGCCCCGAAGGACCCCCAAAGCCCTCGCCGGTTTTTTAACAGTCTGGTCCTGCATTTGCGGCCGCGAACCGTGCCGGAACGCACGCTGCGATTCACGCTGACCTGGGGTCTTGGCGGAATGGCGGTCGTACTGGTGTGCATGTTGTTTGTGAGCGGGTTGATGCTGAAATTCACCTATCAGCCGGTGCCCGGCAAAGCCTATGAATCCATCATTCATCTGCAAAACAATGTAGTTTTTGGACAGCTGATCCGTAATATCCATCACTGGTGCGGGAATGTACTGCTGATTGTTGTTTTTCTACACTTTCTGCGGGTATTTTTCACCGGGGCGTTTCATGCGCCGAGGCAGTTCAACTGGATCATCGGATTGGTGATGTTTCTACTGGTTCTGGCTTCAAACTTCACCGGATATTTATTGCCCTGGGATCAGTTGGCGTTCTGGGCCATTACGATTTGCACCGGCATGCTGGAATATGTGCCCGGAGTCGGCGAATGGCTGCAGGAATTGATCCGGGGGGGCAAAAACATTGGCCCGGCAACACTGTCGACTTTTTTTGCCATCCACACGGCCGTCATTCCTGCCGGGCTTATCATGTTGATGCCGTTTCACTTCTGGCGAGTTCGCAAAGCCGGCGGGTTGGTGATTCCCCAAACCCCGGATGAAGACCCGCAAAGCCGCGGCAAATCCATAGAAACCATTCCCAATTTGATTCTACGGGAACTGGTGGTTGCCACGGTGTTAATGGCGTTTATCATGTTGCTGGCTGTCGGTTTTGACGCGCCGCTTGAAGCCAAGGCCAATCCCGGACTGAGTCCAAATCCCACCAAGGCGCCCTGGTACTTTGCGGGTTTTCAGGAGTTGTTGCTACATTTTCATCCGCTGTTTGCGCTGTGCGTCATACCGGCTCTGATGCTCATCTTCCTGCTGGCGATTCCCTATTTGAATTATCAACATAATACTGCCGGGGTGTGGTTTGTCTCTGTCCGCGGACGGCAGATGGCGTCTGTTGCAGCGGTTATGGCTGCGGTGGTGACGCCGCTGGCAGTCGTTCTGGACGAGTTTGTTCTTGATTTGGCAGGGTGGATGGCGGGTTTGCCTGGAGAGATCAGCAACGGTCTTTTACCCTTCGCACTCATGCTCGGCGCTGTGGTCGGATTTTATATATTCATCAAAAACAAGTTTTCCGCCACCAATACCGAGGCACTGCAATCGGTTTTCGTGCTTTTTCTGGTTGCATTTATTGTTCTGACCATCACCGGTATCTGGTTTCGGGGTGAAGGGATGACATTGGTGTGGCCATAGATTATGGGTGCTCTATCGCCATTATGGGGTGAATTTTAATTTGAACATTTGGATTTAGGATTTGTTTCGGATTTCGGATTTCGAAATTCGGAATTTTCATATTACTGAAAACCTTCAGGAGATTCAGGGTTATATGACGAAAAAAAATGATAATTCCAATACAAAACCAGCCCCATCTCGTCGATCCTTTTTGAATAAATTATGGATAGTCTTAGGTGGGCTTGCTTTGGCCGAATTCGTTGCAGTTGTATTTGCATACCTGTGGCCACGAAAATCTGCGATTCGTGCTGATGATACCGAAAGTATCATCACTGCAGGATCGGTCGATAAATTTTCACCGAATTCGGTTACCGCCTTTATACGCGGGCGGTTTTACCTTGCGCGGCAGGAAAATGGTGGATTCCTGGCGCTGTCACGAACCTGCACCCACCTCGGTTGCACGGTTCCCTGGGTGGAAAAAGAAAGCAAATTCGTCTGCCCCTGTCATGCCTCGGCTTTTGATATTACCGGCAGGGTTATCAAGTCACCGGCTCCCCGGCCACTGGATATTTATCCAATCGCAATTGAAAACAAGGTCATAAAAGTTGATACAGGCGCCCCGATCAAACGTAGCTCGTTTCGGGTAGAACAAGTCACGTATCCAAAGAAAAAATCCTGACAGGATATCCTGTCAATCCTGTAATCCTGTCTAAAAAAAAATGAAAAATTGGAAAATAATTGGAATAATTGCAACACTCGTTATCATTCTCTGCATCCCGGCTTATCTGCTGAAAGAGAAGCACTTCCGGCATTTGCCCGAGCCGAGACCGCAGGCCACCTTTGTCGGTAGTAAAAAATGCGTGGATTGCCACAAGGCAGAATACGACAAGTGGCAAGATTCCCACCATGATCATGCCATGGACGTTGCCAGTGGCACCACCGTGCTGGGTAATTTCAACAATGCCGTCGTGGAATTTCATGGCGTCAGCTCCCGTTTCTATCGCGTCGGTGAAAAGTTCTTCGTTCACACCCAGGGACCGGACGGCAAGATGGGTGAGTTTGAGATCACCCACACCTTCGGATGGTATCCTCTGCAGCAATATCTGGTGCCATTTGAGGGGGGGCGCTTGCAGTGTCTGCCCATTGCCTGGGATGTCGACAAAAGCGCCTGGTACCACCTTTATCCGAAGGCACCCATTGCCCCTGACGACTGGCTTTACTGGACCAATGCTGGTCAGAACTGGAACGGCATGTGCGCCGAATGTCACTCCACCGATCTGAAAAAAAACTACGACCTCAAGGCAGATTCTTACCAAACCATCTGGACGGAAATTGATGTCAGTTGCGAAGCCTGTCACGGCCCGGGTTCTCATCATGTGGCTTGGGCCGAATTGCCGGACATGGCCCGACCGCAAGTCGAAAACTACAGACTGGCGGTAAAGACAAAGGGTATTAACTCTCGCAGCCAGGTGGAACTCTGTGCTCCCTGTCATTCACGCCGTGCCATCCTGGGCGATTATATGCACGCCGAACCGGATCTGTTGGACAGCATGTTGCCGAGTCTGCTCAACGAAGATATATACTACCCGGATGGACAAATATTGGAAGAAGTATATGTCTATGGCTCATTCACCCAGAGTAAAATGTATTATCGGGATGTTCGCTGCAGTGACTGCCACGACGTACACAGCACTAAAACCATTGAAAGCGGGAACGCCCTCTGTCTGCAATGCCATCGTGCGGCTATTTATGACACCAAATCACATCATTTTCACAAAGAGAAAGGTGAACAGGGCGAGCCGATTTTATCTAATGAAGGACAAGTACTGTTTGAAGTGGGAAGCGGCGCCGAGTGTGTCGAATGCCACATGCCAGGGCGAAATTACATGGGCATCGATTACCGCCCTGATCACAGCCTCCGGATTCCGCGACCTGATCTCAGTATTGTGCTTGGCACCCCTAATGCCTGCAACCGCTGCCATACCGATAAAACCAACCAGTGGTCCGATGGGTATATCACCAAATGGTATGGTCCCGGACGCCGGGCGCATTACGGCACCATTATCGATGCCGGTCGCAAGATGCGGCCGGATGCTCACGCCGATCTGATTAACTTAGCCGGGGATCCATTGTATCCGGTTATCGTTCGCTCCACGGCCCTGTCCCTTCTAAGGGCATATCCGGGGGAAGCGTCCAACCAGGCTTATAAATTGGCGCTCATGGATGAAGAAGCGCTGGTTCGCCAGGCAGCCCTGAATAATATAAACCTGTCTAACATCCAAAATCAGGCCGCGATTTTGACATCCATGCTTTATGACCCGGTAAAAGCCGTTCGCACCGAAGCCGCCAGGCGAATGACTGAAATATCGAAGCCTCAGTTGGATAAAAGTCAGAAAGAAGTTTATCAGAACGCCATAATGGAACATCAACGATCCATGGAGTATTCCGCGGATTTTGCTTTTGGTCGATACAATCTGGGAAATCTCTATGTGGCGCTCAATCAACCCCAAAATGCCATTGACCACTACCTGGCAGCTATCAAAATCGACAGTCTGTTTTATCCGGCCATGGTTAACCTGGCGATGTTGTATAATCGAATGGGTCAAAACGACAAGGCCGAAAACCTGTTGCGCCAGGTGTTGGTCAGCCAGCCTGAATTGTATGAGGTGCATTATTCTCTGGGGTTGCTGCTAGCAGAAGAAAAGAAATATGTCGACGCCGAACAACATCTGAGCAAAGCAGCCAAAGGCATGCCCCACAGGGCCCGCATCCACTACAATCTGGGTTTGCTTCAGCAATATCTAAAAAAGGATTCTGCAGCCGAGGCATCGCTGTTAACGGCCCTGGATATCCAGCCGGATCAGATCGATTTTCTCTATGCGCTGGCTGATTTTTATCTCAAAAGAGGAAGGCTTCCTGAAGCCAGGCGCATGGCGGAACAGATGGTGGCCAAGCACCCATTGAACGCCACCGGACATGATCTTCTCGAATTTATCGACAAGCGTCTTCAAACAAAGACCAAACCGTAAAAGGTAAAGCGATGACCAGTGTAGTGTCCCCAAAATGCGGATAGTTGGGCCGGCAAATTGGAATGGGTTGACTTCGATTTTCGCCTGACTTATTGTAAAACACATGAATTAACACTCTCGTAAAAAGCCGGAAACGCAACTTTTTACGAGTGTGTTTTGTATATGGTGTTTAGTGTTTAAAATGACGTGTTGTAACATATCAATCAATTATGGAGGATCGGTTTCAGGAGGTGTCACGATGACAAAAAAAGCGTTACGGGCAGTAATCTTTATAGGATTTATATTCGCTTTTGCGGGATGTGCGGGGGTACAGGTGTATTCAAGTGACCCTGCCATCCAGAAGGTCGGCAATGATTATTTTGAGATTGAGTTTGAACCGGAACTGGCGGCCGGCTATCACTTTTTCAATGGTTTTCGCTTTGTGGTTACCAACAAAACCGATAAAGACCTGAAGATAGCCTGGGAAGAAACGTATTACCTTTTCAATGAGCGCAGATACGGACGATTTGTGGGGGACATGATTCTGACAGAAGAAGGTCTGGATTTTGAAAAATACAAAGAACTCAGCAGGGGACTTGTGGTTACGATTCCTGCAGGACAGACGAAATCACAGCTCCTTTACCCTCTAAAACTTATTGCCCGACAACCCATGGTTGACCCATACGGCAGACAACCGAAATCGCGGGGGGGAGCTTATTCTCCAGGACCCATACCGGCAGGCAAAAGCGGAATCGAATTTGTGGTCAGGCAAAATGGAAAAGAAAAACGCGAAAAATTGAATGTTCACCTAACCGCTCACAATTATTCGAAGTAACTTTATTTTCTCCGGCCCTTACAGCGGCGGTAGTCATAGAACTCACTTATCGCCGCTGATTTTTTACGTGTTGCTGCGTTCGCCATTGCGAAGGGAGATAATATCATGAAAAAACAAATACCTGTAAAAAAGACATTCATATTATATAGAGTTATGATTGTAGCACTGATGGCCATCATCGTCTCTTCTGGCGGGTTTTCGCAGATCGTGCATGCCAAAACGGCCAAGGAAATCGATGCCAGCGCTGATGCGGCCCTGGATCGATTTTTCACGCAGGTAGAGGGTGCCAAGGAGGTCGCCAGCAAAGCCAAGGCACTGCTGATTCTGCCAGATGTGAAAAAGGCCGGATTAATTGTCGGTGGTGAATACGGCCAGGGGGCATTAAGAATTCATGGAAAGACGGTTGATTATTACCGCCTCATTTCCGGTTCCATCGGTATACAAATCGGTGCACAAGTCAAAGATATCGTTATCGCCTTTATGACGGATGCTGCCTTGAAGAGCTTCCGGACAAGTGAAGGTTGGGAAGCCGGTCTCGACGGCAACGTGGCTCTCATTACCGTGGGCGGCGGCGCCAGTGTCACGACGATGATCTCGAACCATCCGATTCTCGGGTTTGTATATGATGTCAAGGGCTTTATCGGAGATTTTTCCCTCAAGGGCGCAAAGTTTACCAAAATCGATATGTCGCAATAAATACTGTTCCTCAGGCGTATGGCTGGTATCTTCCACTTGATAAAAGAATGACATAGGATCTTGTGCCATGCCGAATGAACTGAATATTTCATCTGAAGAAATTTTGGATTGCCTCAGTGAAGGCGTTTACGTGTGCGATCGCGAGCGTCGCATTATATACTGGAGCAAATCTGCCGAACTCATTACGGGCTGGCGTTCTGAGGATGTGGTGGGCCGTGCCTGTCTGGACGACATCCTTAACCATGAGGACAAGGACGGACACCGATTGTGCGGCGAAGAGTATTGCCTGAATTTTGAAACGCCTTGATTATCCCCGCACAGAACTCAACTTGGATTTGCTGGAGAAGGAAATGTTGAAGTTTTCAAACGATATCCGGCTCCAGGACGACATTACCATTATTGAAATGCAGTATTTAAAAAGACCGGAGAAGCAGTAATTTAGTTTGTCTAAGAAACTTCAGATAATATAGGCTTGCACTCGAGACGGATCGTTCGCAGGGGTTGGATATGAAACCGTTAAAAAAAACAAAAAATTTCAAGGGGCCTGAAGGACCGGTTGTTCTGGCTATTTTAGATGGCGTTGGCATCGGCACCTGCCGGGAGGGTGATATGGTAGCCAGGGCCAATACTCCGGTATTGGACTGGCTTTCTAAAAATGCCCTGGCCTCCAGGCTTAAAGCCCATGGAACCGCCGTAGGGATGCCTTCTGATGCGGATATGGGCAACAGCGAAATCGGTCACAACGCCATCGGATGCGGTCGCGTCTTTGCCCAGGGTGCAAAACTCGTCAATGAATCAATTGAAAAAAGAACACTTTTTGAAGGAGAAGTATGGAAAGAACTGATCCAAAACGTGGTCAGCCATGACTCTAAATTACATTTTATCGGCCTATTTTCAGATGGCAATGTTCACAGCCATATCGACCATCTGGAAGCTCTGCTGAAAGAGGCAAAAAAGCAGGGTGTCAAGAAGGCCTGTGTTCATATACTGCTGGATGGCAGGGATGTCCCCCCCACATCGGCTTTGGAATATGTCGATCGGCTCGAAAATTTCTTGGCTGAACTTCGAAAGGAAAGTGATATTGATTTTGCGATTGCCTCCGGCGGGGGTCGCATGAAGATTACCATGGACCGCTATGAAGCAAACTGGGGCATGGTCGAACTGGGATGGAAAACACATGTGCTGGGAGAAGGGCGAAAGTTTGAATCGGCCAATGAAGCCATTAAAACACTGCGAGGTGAAAATCCAGGGGTTATCGACCAGGACCTTCCCCCATTTGTGATAGCTCGAAACAATGCACCACTGGGTCCCGTTGATGAAAACGACAGTGTCATATTTTTCAATTTTCGGGGCGACAGAGCTATCGAGATCAGCATGGCTTTTGAGTCGGAAGATTTCGCTAAGTTCCCCCGCGGACCAAAGCGAAATGTACTTTATGCCGGTATGATGCAATACGACGGCGATGCCCTGATCCCGCAAAATTATTTAGTCAATCCACCCGGGATCGATCGAACCGTAGGCGAATATCTGGTCAAGGCCGGTGTGAAACAGCTTGCTATCAGCGAGACCCAAAAATTCGGCCATGTGACCTATTTTTTTAATGGAAACCGATCCGGTAAATTTGACGATTCTCTCGAAGAATATGTTGAGATTCCCTCTGATATTATCCCCTTCGAACAACGCCCCTGGATGAAAGCTGCCGAAATAACCGATAAGGTCGTTGAAGCCATTATGACGGGCGAATTCAAATTTATCCGGCTCAATTATGCCAACGGTGACATGGTCGGGCATACGGGTATACCCGAGGCAGTCGAGATTGCCGTCGAGACTGTAGATTTGTGTATCGGCCGACTGGTCAAAGCCATCCAAGCTGCCAACGGCATACTGATTGTGACGGCAGACCACGGCAATTCGGATGATATGTATGAGTGCAATACCAAGACCGGGGAAATCGTCTACGATGAAAATACCGGCAGACCAAAGCCGAGAACAGCGCACTCATTGAATCCGGTATTCGCGTACATATATGAGCCCAGCGGCAAGATAAACCTGCGGCTTTCGGAGTATACTGATTTAGGAATCAGCAGTTTAGCGGCGACGTGCCTGAGACTGCTCGGTTTTGAGCCACCGGAGGACTATACGCCCAGCCTTGTCACTATCAATTAGTTTCCATATATCTAAAATTAGCTGGGTCTTCGATTATAAAAAATACCAAGCGTCAAGTTATAAAGCACCAAATTACAATACCCAAATAACAAATAAATTCCAAATTTTTACCCTGTTAAATCCCCGCCATGCGGGGGCCGCCGTAAGCGGCATTTAACAGGCCGAGTATTCAATGTTGAAACGTTTGAGATTTTGAATTTTGGTCATTGAGATTTATTTGTAATTTGGTGCTTGAGATTTGGGATTTAACCAATTTCATTCTGGATAAAAATACGATTAAATCAATCCGAATATTAAAAAATAAATCTGTGACACAACGCGAGGAGAAATTATGTCTGAAGCGATTCATTATAAGGAGCTTGGGCTGGTGAACACCAGGGATATGTTTAAACAGGCGATGGACGGCGGCTATGCCATTGGGGCCTTTAATTTTAATAATATGGAACAGCTTCAAGGCATCATCATCGGCTGTGTGCAGTCCAGATCCCCGGTTATCCTGCAGGTATCGGGCAGTGCCAGAAAGTATGCCAACCAGACATTTTTAACATACATGGGCATGGGCGCCGTTCAGATGGCAAAAGACCTTGGTGCGAATATACCGATTGCCCTTCACCTTGACCACGGTAATAGTTTTGATTTGGCAAAGTCCTGTATTGACTCCGGCTTTTCATCGGTCATGCTCGATGGATCTCATCATGCGTTTGAAGATAATGTAAGCCTCACCAAACAGGTGGTCGAATATGCCCATCAAAGGGATGTCACCGTCGAAGGCGAATTGGGCGTGCTGGCCGGTGTCGAAGATGAGGTCTCTTCAGATGTGTCGCACTACACCAAACCGGAGGAAGTTGAAGCGTTTGTGGAGCAAACCGGTGTGGACAGCCTGGCCATTTCCATCGGCACCTCACACGGCGCCTATAAATTTAAAGTCAAAGCCGGTGAAGAAGTTCCTCCCCTTCGATTTGATATCCTTGAAGAAATCGAAAGACGCGTCGCCAATTTTCCCATTGTTTTGCACGGTGCCTCCACGGTCGTACCGCAATATGTGGATATGATAAACGCATATGGCGGCAAAATGGACGATGCCGTGGGAATTCCGGAGGAACAATTACGAAAAGCAGCCAGCTCTGCGGTTTGTAAAATTAATATCGACAGCGACGGGCGACTGGCGATGACCGCAGTGGTTCGAAAAATATTTGCCGAAAACCCCGGCG
Organism: Desulfobacterales bacterium; assembly: GCA_050116155.1. Classification (GTDB taxonomy): domain Bacteria; phylum Desulfobacterota; class Desulfobacteria; order Desulfobacterales; family JAHEIW01. The sequence goes on along the minus strand of JASFPE010000004.1, from coordinate 16,520 downwards.
AATTTGACCCTCGTAAATATTTGGGGCCGGCGAGAGAAGAATTGATTAAAATGGTCAAACACAAAAATGAGAAGGTGCTGGGCAGCGCCCATAGGGCTTAAAACTGACCTACCGGGTTTGAGGTCGTTAGCTTTTGACATCTGTCCTCTGTCTTCTAACATCTGACATCTGTCCCCTGATTTCTGACATTTGCTGCAGGAAAGGAGAAGAAAAAAATGGCTGAATGCGCATATTTTGGGGAAGTTAAGGAAGTGGGATTTATATCTACCCGTCTAGCAGGCACCGATGGTGTTTCGCTCGAAGCTGCGAAATGGGCCAGAGTTTTCGAATCCGAAGGTTTCACCTGTTTTTATTTTGCCGGTGAATTGGACCGCCCCCCCGAAGTTTCGTATCTGGTGCCGGAGGCGCATTTCACGCATCCGGAGATCAAAGATCTTTACAACAAATGCTTCGATGTCACCGTGCGAGATCGACTCGTTTCGGAAAGGATTCATAAGATGGTGCGCACACTAAAAGATGAGCTCTATGAGTTTATCGATAAATTTGGTATCGATCTGCTGATTCCGCAAAATGTGTTGACCATACCGCTGAATATCCCGCTCGGTGTTGCCATAACCCAGGTCATTATGGAAACCGGCATTCCAACCATTGCCCATCATCATGATTTTTTCTGGGAGCGGGATCGATTTATGACCAACGCAGCCTGGGACTATCTGCATATGGCATTTCCGCCGAATCTGCCCTCCATCGACCATATCGTCATCAACTCGTTTGCCGATGAGCAACTCAGTCTGCGCAAAGGCATCTCTGCCACCGTCATGCCCAATATCATGGATTTTGACAATCCACCCCCGCCTATTGATGAGTATGCGTCTGATGTCAGAACCGCACTTGGTGTGGATGAGGATGAATTGCTGGTGCTGCAACCCACCCGGGTGGTGGCCCGCAAAGGTATTGAGATGGCGATCGAACTGGTGCACCGGCTGGGTATGAAAGCGAAGCTGGTGATTTCGCATGCATCCGGTGATGAGGGCTATGATTACGAACAGCGCCTCAAAGAATACTCCAAATTGATGAATGTAAATACTATTTTTGTATCAGATATTATCAATGAGGAAAGAGGAACGACAAAAGATGGCAGAAAGATTTACACCCTGGATGACATTTATCCGCATGCCGATCTTGTCACCTATCCATCGACGTTTGAAGGATTTGGCAACGCATTTCTGGAGGCCGTCTATTTCCGCAAACCCGTTGTCGTAAATACGTATTCCATTTATACCAAAGATATCAAACCAAAAGGCTTCGATGTCATCGAATTGCCCGGATATGTTACGGAGGCATCGGTTCAGATGACAAAGGAGTTTTTAAATGATTCCAAACGCACCGAAAGGGCAGTTGAGCACAATTTTAATGTGGGCAAATGTTTCTTTTCTTATGATGTCCTCGAACGAAAGCTCAAACATTACATTGCCGAGCATATGGTACTGAGGGAGTGAAGTTTAGTACTTATTTTTATGCTCTATTATAAATAATAATAAGGTAAAGGCTATTTTATCCCCCTCCCTTTAATCCCTCCCACCAGGGGAGGGAAATTAATCGTCCTCCCCCTTGACGGGGGAGGTCCGGTGGGGGTGAAATAAAATAGAAAAAATCATTATACTTGTTAAGGAGAGTTACAATGGCAGGTATAGAAGAAATCAAAAATTTACTGTATCGAATCTACGGTGAGCAATCAGGCAATCAGGCACTTGAAAAGATTCGTTTATTGATCGATGGTTTCCCCAAAAAAAAATCTGAAAAGGCTGCCTTTTTTTCTCAGGAAGATGTCATCTTGATCACCTACGGTGATTCTTTGCAAAGGCAAGGACAGGCGCCCATTGGGACCCTGCACGATTTTGCCAAAACTCACCTGAAGGGGGCAATCTCGACCATTCATTTTTTACCTTTTTTCCCTTTTTCATCTGACGACGGCTTTTCGGTGATGGATTTTTATGCCATCAACCCGGAGTTGGGCTCCTGGGCCGACGTTTCCGCCATCGGCCATGATTTTCGACTCATGTTTGACTATGTCGTCAATCATTATTCCTCCCGGGGGCAGTGGTTTGAAAATTATTTGGCGGCGAAAGCAGGATTTCAAGATTTTGCCATCGAGATAGATCCGTCAACGGATCTGTCTAAAGTCACCCGGCCCAGATCATTGCCGCTTCTGAGCGAATATGAAAAACACGATGGAACGCCTGTGCATCTATGGACCACTTTTAGTGCCGATCAGATCGATTTCAATTTTAATAGCCTCGATGTACTTGAACGCATGATCGATGTGCTTCTTTTTTATGTGAAACAGGGTGCCAGCATCTTAAGATTGGATGCCATCGCCTATCTATGGAAGGAAATCGGTACCGATTGCATCCATTTGAGTCAGACCCATGACATGGTCAAACTGTTCCGAAGCGTCCTGGATATCGTGGCACCGGACGTCATGATTATTACGGAAACCAATGTGCCGCATCCCGAAAACATCAGTTATTTTGGAAACGGCCGGGACGAGGCCCAAATGGTATACAATTTCACCTTACCGCCGCTGCTCTTTTATTCCTTTGTAAAAGAGGATGCCACCGTGCTTTCACAATGGGCCAAAGGACTGCATTTAGAATCAGAAGCCAACACGTTTTTTAATTTCACCGCTTCTCATGATGGGGTTGGGGTACGGCCGCTTGAAGGCATCTTGCCGACGGAGGAAATTGAAGACCTCATCGAAGTGGTTACCGCCAATGACGGGCAGGTTTCCTATAAGCGCAATCCGGATGGATCCGACAGCCCTTATGAATTAAACATTACCTATGTAGACGCCATATTAGCCAGTAAAACGTCCGATCAGGCGCAAAAATTCCTGGCTTCCCAGGCCATTCAGTACGCTCTGCCGGGGGTGCCGGCGACCTATATTCATAGTTTATTGGGCTCGCGTAACTGGCTGGACGGGGTAAAACAGACCGGCAGGGCTCGCACCATCAATCGGCAAAAGCTCCAAATTGAAGATGTCCTCTTGGAATTAAAGGATATCAATTCATTCCGTGCCAGGGTATTTTTCCCCTATCTAAACTTAATCAAGGTTCGCAAACAACAACCTGCCTTTCATCCCAAGGCGGCTTTTGACATATTAGACCTTGATTCGAAGGTGTTTGCCATCCAGAGATCTTCGAAAGCACAGGTTATCTATGCTTTAACCAATGTTTCTTCGCAGGCGGTTTCGGTATCTCTATCTGCAGAGAATATTTCCGAACCCATGGTTGATCTTATCACGGGGGATGCGTTCCAACCGCATTCCATAACGCTGAAACCCTATCAATTTGTGTGGTTGACCAGCGACATGTCATAATAGGGGCGGAAGACAGAGGACAGAGCAATTCGGAATTCGGCCTGCGACGAGCTCAGCCGAGTCGAATGCGGAAGTAAAGGAAGGGCACAGAAGACAGAAGCAAATTGCAAAGCCGGAGTCATTGATGATTGAATGGGGGAAATATGAATATAACTGATACTGTTGTTCAGCAAATGCGGCAGCATGCCCTTGAGATTTTTCAAGCCGGCCTGAGGGCGGTTGATCCGATTGAAGCCATAAACCGCCATGTTCGGCTGAGCGGTGATGTGTTGCAGATTGATGACCGGCGTTTTGATCTGAAAAATATCGAGCGGGTTTTGATTGTGGGAGCCGGAAAAGCCGTGGCTCCAATGGCAAAAGCGCTGGAAGATCTTTTGGGAGGGCGCATTGCCAAGGGGGTGATTGTGGTCAAAGCAGGTCACGGACTTCCTTTGAAACACGTGAAGGTATGCGAGGGCAGTCATCCGGTTCCTGATGAAGGTGGGATTCGTGGCACCGAAGAAATACTGTCCCTGGCGACAGCGGCCGGTGCGAACGATCTGGTCATTTGTCTGATATCCGGGGGCGGTTCTGCGCTGTTGATTGCGCCGCCTGAAGGTGTTAGCCTGAAGGACAAACAGGAGGCCACCAAACTTTTGCTGGCCTGTGGGGCCAATATCCATGAATTGAATACCGTGCGCAAGCATCTCTCGCGCTCCAAGGGGGGACGATTGGCTCGCGCTTCCTACCCGGCTGCGGTGATTACCCTTATCCTTTCTGATGTGGTGGGAGATGATTTGGATGTTATCGGATCGGGACCCACCGTACCCGACTCCAGCACTTTTCAAGAAACCCAGCAGATCCTTAAAGGCTACCAGATCTGGGATGATTTGGCGGTATCTATACGCAACCATATCGAACGGGGCGTTAGCGGGAAAATCGAAGATACACCCAAATCCGATGATACGGCTTTTGAACGCTGTTTTGCGGCCCTGGTGGGCACTAACCTTCAGGCCATGCTGGCATCCGGCAAGGAGGCCGACCGCCTGGGATATCAGCCCGTGATCCTATCCACCAAATTGGAAGGCGAAGCCCGAGAGGTCGCCAAAGTTCAAGCCGCCATCGCCAAAGAGGTGGCCAGCTCCGGAAATCCAATTTCACCGCCGGCCTGCCTGCTTTTCGGCGGGGAGACCACGGTAACTTTGCAAGGGGGAGGAAAAGGCGGTCGTAATCAGGAGTATGCCCTGGCAGCTGCCTTGGCCATAGAATCCCATGATCATATTGTCGTTCTCAGTGGGGGCACTGATGGAACCGATGGTCCCACGGATGCCGCCGGCGCCATCGCCGACGGTGCCACCGTGGTCCGTGCGCGCCAGAAAGGTCTCGATCCCAAAAACTATCTGCGTCGAAATGATTCCTACAATTTTTTCAAGCAACTGGATGACCTGATTATTACCGGGCCGACACGAACTAATGTGATGGATATTTACATGCTGCTGGTGAGATAAAACCGTGACATGTGCTCTTGGAAGCCGAAATCGGTGGGCAACCTTTACCGGCACTAAAGTCAAAATCAATGGCGAATAAACGGATTGATATCGGAAATGACTAATTATTGGAAAACATGGCTGGTTATCTGTTTTTTGAGTATATGCTTCGTTGCAGCAGCTTATGCGGCCGGTAAATCTCCGGCTGATGTCCAAGCCTTTCCGCGCCGCCTGGACAGCTATCCGGATGGCGATTCTACAAGCATTACTGGCATCTTGAAAAACCGCGTTCAACAAGAGCCCTTCAATCTGGTGGCCACCCTGATATTTATATGCGCGATTATCCATACCTTTATGACCGGCAGATTCATGGCCATTTCACACAAGTGGGAGCGCGAGCATGAAAAGAAAATACAAAGCGGCGACGCAGACCGCAATTCTGTTCACCACGGTGCCGAGCTTTTTCATTTTCTTGGAGAAGTTGAAGCCGTTTTCGGTCTCTGGGTGATTGCCCTGGCAGGGGCGATCTTTTTTTTCTACGACTGGCAAACTCTTATAAACTATCTTGTCTACAAGGTTAACTTCGTGGAGGCCGAGTTTGTGGTGGTGATCATGACGCTGGCATCTACCCGCCCGATTTTGAAGTTCTCCGAGGCCATCATGTGGAAAATAGCCAATCTGCTGGGGGGTAGTCTGAATGTCTGGTGGTTTACAATTCTCACCGTGGGCCCGTTGCTGGGTTCCCTAATCACCGAACCCGCGGCCATGACCATATCCGCATTGTTGCTGGCCGGCAAGTTCTACGAATTAGGGCCGAGCACCAGGTTTAAATATGCGACCATCGGGTTGCTATTCGTCAACATTTCCGTGGGCGGCACCCTTTCAAATTTTGCGGCACCACCGGTTTTGATGGTGGCAAACCCTTGGAATTGGGATATGGTATTTATGGTCGTTCATTTTGGCTGGAAAGCCATTGCCGGCATTCTCATTTCGAACGGACTCTATTTTCTTGTGTTTCGCAGCGAAATGAAGAAGCTGCAACAAAAATTCGCCTTTGTGAAACTCAAAGACGAAATTCAAAAGAAGTATTTAAGGCGTAAAGACATGGATGCCAGATTCGATGAACTGCTAAAAACGGTCGATGATGAACTTGGGGCGAGGGTTAATGTCGATGCACAGGTGCTGGCCGTGGAGAAAAAAGTCAGGCAGCGACTGGAAAAACGGTTCATCCCGGAGCTGATCGAGCAAGGCGTGGATAAGGATATGGTCAAACAGGCATTTGAAGAGCGTTTTGAGGAAGTCAAACTGCGGGAGATGCGTCGAGCGCTGCCGGGCCTGCTTCCACCGGAGCAGCGTGGACCGTTTGAGGATCCCGACTGGGACAAACGCGACGATCCCGTGCCGGTCTGGATTACTTGCGTGCATCTCTTTTTTATGGCCTGGACCATCGTCAATGCCCACTACCCGGCGCTGTTCATCCCCGGCTTATTGTTTTTTCTTGGATTTGCCCAGGTCACATCGCAATTTCAAAATCGGATTGATTTAAAGCCCGCTTTGCTGGTGGGCTTTTTCTTAGGAGGACTGGTTATTCACGGTGGTGTTCAGGGTTGGTGGATCGCACCGGTCCTCGGCAATCTGCCAGAAATACCACTTATGTTAGGTGCAGCCCTTCTGACGGCCTTTAACGACAACGCGGCCATAACTTTCTTGAGCACCCTGGTGCCAAATTTTACCAATACACTTAAATATGCCGTAGTTGCCGGGGCCGTTGCCGGTGGCGGCTTGACGGTGATCGCCAATGCACCGAATCCGGCAGGTCTATCGATCCTGAAAAAGTATTTCGGCAATGAGGTTTCACCGGCCGGCATCGTCAAATTTGCAATGCTGCCGACGCTTATCATGTTGCTTTTATTTATCATCTTGCGCTAGTTTGCAGAATTGAGAGGCATTATCAATCATGAACATATATCAAACAACCGAATTGGAGAGGTAAAATTATGCAAAAAGAGATATTGGTCGCAGTGGATGATTCAAGACATTCTAAAGTTGCCGTTCAATATGCGGTCGGGATACATAACCTGCTGAATAACATAAAATTTACGCTTATGCACGTTCAACCTACCATATCAGAATATCTGCTGGATGAAGCCAAAAAAAGCCCCAAAGCCTATGCGGAGCTGGAAAAGTTGAATCGCAAAAATACTGAAGTGTCCCAGGGTGTGCTTGATAAATATAAGAATCAGATGACAGCAGCAGGAATTAACGAAAGCGATGTTCAGTCAAGAACCCAGTCTCGAATGCTCGGTGTGGCTAAAGATATCCTGGAATTCAGCATAGCCGGGCATTTTGATGCCGTCATTTTGGGTAGGCGGGGGCTTTCAGGCTTGGAAGAAGTCTTCATTGGAAGTGTCAGCGCCAATATTGTCAACAATTCGAAGGATACCCCCATCTGGTTGGTTGACGGGCAAGGATCTTTTAAAGATATCATGGTCGCAGTTGACGGTTCGGAGAATTCCTTTAAGGCAGTGGATCACCTGGCATTCATAATTGGCGGCAATAGCGATGTCAATTTGACGTTTTTTCATGTAACGCCCCGGTTGAAGGATTTTTGTCCGGTTGACTTTGAGGAAACGTATACCAAAGAGCTCGAAGAAATTATTCGACAGGGAGATAAAGAATGCATCGACCAATTTTTCGCCCATGCAAAAAAAAGATTCCATGAAGCAGGAATCCAGGATAGTCAAATCAATTTCAAGGTCAGCGAGGGATTATTCAGGGTCGGCAAAGCGGTGCTGGACGAATATCGACAGGGCAATTTCGGCACCCTGGTGGTCGGCCGCCGGGGCATGAACAAAAAGTTTTTTACCGGAAGTGCCAGTCGCTATCTCATCAATCAATTTTCAAACGGCGCCCTGTGGGTAGTGCCTTGAGCATCAAGGCGGAACGTTTGTAAGGAATTTTTCGATCATAAGCGCAACGACCTAGCAAAAAGGCAACCGATCTGTGTGACGATTAAGAGCGCCGCCGTCTGCTAATCCGGCCTGTTTACCGGTCGTTCACCTCGGGATGATCGCCAGGAGTATAGCGATCTTTTAGCTGATCGATCCAGGTTTTTTCCCATAATCTGATCTTGCTGTAATAGGCCGCACGCCCAATCAGATGAGCGGCGACGGGGGCGGTCAACAATAAAAACGTAATTGCCGCCAGAACTCGCATTGTAATCCCTAACTCGGCGTAGAAAAAAGCTTCTGCGATCAGGATGAGTCCGGCCCCCAGCGTACCGGCCTTTGTGGCTGCATGCATGCGGATAACCGTATCCGGCAGACGAAGCATTCCCAGGGCAGCGACAAAAGAAAAAAGGCTGCCCAGAACCAGCAAGAAGGCGGTTACAATTTCATTCATTTTTTGATACCTTATCTGTTGAATCAGCGTTTACCGGATTCTTCATTGCCGAGCGCATTAAAAAACGCGCCAGGGCCACGGTACCCAGAAAAGCAATGAGCGCATAACCGATAGCCACATCCAGAAAGGAGGTTTCACCGGAAAAAATCGAATAGGCTGCCAGAAAAGCAACGATCAGCACGGATACCAGATCCAGCGCAACGATCCTGTCCGCCGCATCAGGTCCTCTGATGAGCCGCGCCACCGCCAGAAAAATGCTCACCAGCAACACCACCAGAGCAATTCGGCCGGCGAAGACAACCAGGGAACTATCTGCAAACATCAGCGCATCACCTCCAGAACACGTCGTTCCAGCCCCTGTTTAATTTGCTGCCGGGTTTTATCGATGTTTTCGAGGAACATAACGTGGATGTATAATACCCGTCGGTCCTCGGATAGATCCAGGCTCAAGGTTCCCGGGGTTAAAGATATTAGATTGGCCACCAGCATTATTTCCGCATCGGTCCGGGCATCCAGTGGGATACCGATGATGCCGGGGCGGCTGATATGCTGGGGGGTGATCACATCCCACAAAACCCTCAAATTTGAGACCAGCAGTTCTTTGCCGAAAAAACTGATCAACCTCAAAACCCTCGGCAGGCGTTCGAAATAGGGCGTTTTACCGTAGAGCGGTTTCGTCAGCCACAAAGCAATATACCCGACGATAAAGCCCGATACGAAGCCGCTCAGGTCGAGTTGACCCAAGACGGCATTAAAACCGAGGGCCAAAAAAAGATTAAACAGAAATAAATTCATTATCTTTCTCCCAGGACTGCATGGACATAATATTCAGGATGGCTGAGCTCTTCGGCTGCCTGAAAGGCAAATTGAAAAACAGCCTCTGCGCCCAGACCGATGATAATGGTCAACATCGTCAAAGCGGCGATGGGAGCAAGCATCCAGGCCGAGATGTTCGGGCTAAGCATCGGTTCCGCAACATGACTGGTCGAAGGGGTGGGCTTCCAGAATGCTTCGGACCAGATTTTGGTCATTGAATAAACCGTCAGTAATCCGACAGCAGCTGCAACGAAAGCAAGCCAATAGGCCTGGATATCAAGGCTGGCGCGGATTAGAATCATTTTGGCCCAAAAGCCGGACAATGGTGGAAAACCCGCCAGGGAAAAGGCCGGGATGAAAAACAGAAAAGCGATCCATCCATTGCTGCGATAAATACCGCCAATCTGTGCCAGCTCGAAGGAACCCTGCAATCGCTTTACCACGCCGCTGACCAGAAACAGATTGGCTTTCACAATAATATGATGAACCAGGTAAAATAGGGTGCCGGCCAAGGCGAGGCGCGTCTGGAGGGCCAGTCCCATCAACATGTAGCCCACCTGGCTGATAATGTGAAAAGAAAGAATGCGACGAAATTCGTTTTGAGCGGCGGCTCCCAGTACACCGGTTACCATGGTCAGTGCTGCCATGAGCGGCAATAAGATGTAGACATAAGCCATATCAACGCTGAAAACCAGTGTAAACACACGTATCAGGGCATAGATTCCGACTTTGGTCAACAGACCGGAGAAAATGGCTGAGACCGAAACCGGCGGCGTATGGTATGCCGCCGGCAACCAGAAAAACAACGGGAACAAAGCCGCCTTTATGCCAAAGGCTGCCAAAAACAACATGGCGATTGCCGTCAGCAAACCCCGGTTTGCAATCAGCGGGACCTTTTCATGCAGATCCGCCATGTTCAGTGTGCCGGTCAAACCGTACAGGAGTCCGATGGCCGTCAGGAACAACAAGGTGGCTAACAGATTAATCACCACATATTTGACGCCGCCATCCAGCTGGCTTTTGTCTTGCCCGAGGATCAGAAGTCCGAAGGATGCCATCAGCATGACTTCGAACCAGACGTAGAGATTAAAGATGTCGCCGGTTAAAAATGCGCCGCAAATACCACAGACGAGGATTTGCAGGAGGCAGAAGTATCCGCTACGGACCAGCGACGTATCAATGTCCGCTCTGGAATAGGATGTCACCGCCAGGTTGACAATCGCGGTGATCATTACCATCACAGCGCTCAGACGGTCTGCCACGAGCGTAATGCCGAACGGCGCGGGCCAGTTGCCAATCTGGGTCGCAAGGATGCCGTTGAGATGGACATGCCGCAGGAGCAACCCCCCGGCTAGCGTGTGTAATCCGGCACTCGTCAGCGCCAAATAGAGCGATCGCTTAGCACCTGTCTTCACGAAAATGGCTGCCGCGCCGCCGGCCAGAGGCAGCAGGATCGGCAATATCAGCAATCCGCTCATGCCGATCCCCCGTTCTTTGAACCGGACACGGAACGCTGATGATCGGTATCGGCCTCGGCGGCTCGCATGGACTCGGTATCGACGGTTCCCAAATCCTGATAGGCGCGATAAAATAGAATAAAGATAAAGGAAAGCAGCGCAAATCCGATGACGATCGCTGTTAAAATCAGGGCCTGGGGCAGCGCATTGGCGAAGGGTTCCTGAACGACAGGCGTATGATTCGGGATGATCGGTGGACGCCGGCTTTCCAGCCCCCCCACCGTAAATATCATAAGATTGATCGCATTGGCGACCAAGACTAATCCGAATATAAAGCGAATCAGATTGCGGTCCAAAATCAAATAGACGCTGGCGGCAATCATTACGCCCACCAATACAGCGCAAAGGGTTTGCATCTTAATTTTCTTCCAATGCCAAAATAAGGGTTAAAATCGTTCCCAGCACAGCAAAAAATACGCCGACATCAAAGAAAAGGGGGGTTCCGATGGCCAGCTTCGAAGCTTGCTGGTTTTCCCAGATCCACCAGATACCCGTAAAAAACGGCCGACCGACCAGCGGCGCCACAAGTCCGGAAACCAGCGCCAGGCCGAGGCCGCCCATGGCGATCTTTTGGGGGGCAATGCGAATCGCTTGGCGGACCACAGCGGGTCCCTCGGCGATCGCAAACAGCGCAAATCCCGTGCCGGCCACCAAAGCAGCAGCAAACCCGCCCCCGGGAGCATTATGACCGCGCAACAGCAAATAGACGGAAAAGGTCAAGATCAGTCCGACCAGCAGTCGCGTCGCGGTTTTCAGAATTAATGAATGCATCATTTAACCTTTCGCTTTTGGATCAAACCATAGCACGCTAAACCTGCCAGAACCACGACGGTGATCTCGCCTAGGGTGTCCAAACTGCGGAAGTCAACCAGGATCACATTGACAATATTGCGCCCGTGGGCGGCAATATAACTGTTGGCTTCAAAAAAATCCGTCAACGATCGCTGCAAATCAGTCTGGTTGACGGCCAGAATGAGGGCTGTGATCAGCGCGCCAATTGTGATAGCCAATATTCCGTTCCATATTTTGCCCACTGACAGTGCAGAATGCCGGGCATCTAAACGTGGCAGACGCAACAAGACAATTGAGACAATAATGACGGTCAGCGTTTCTACCAATAATTGGGTTAGGGCGACATCAGGAGCGCCATTCATTAAAAACAGCATCGCAATGCCGGCACCGACGACCCCCAGACTGCAAATTGCCAACAGGCGCGACTTTGTCGCGACGACAGCCACCACGGCAACAACAATGATCCCACCAAGCAGCCAGCCGGACATTGACGGATAGGGATTTTGACCGAAATCAGGAGAGATGTAACTGAACACAAAAGGCAGACCAACAGCCAAAGTCACCGAGCCGATGATAATACTCAAATAGCGATGCAACGATCCGTTTTGAAGTATGCCGTTTTGTATCTTGGCAATTTTTACGATACCCTCGAGACCGCCGGTATAGATGTTCTCGAATCGAATCGGAATTCTGCGCAAAACGGAATCGATCGTTTGCCGCAGCGGTTGTTTGAGCAAATAAAATAGGGTTCCCAGGCTGAGGGTCGCAATACTTAACAGCAGAGGTTCGTTGATTCCGTAAAATAGTTTGAGCTGAATGTCTTCCATGGACGGGTGAAAGGCCCTCACGGCCGGTCTGATAAGCCAGTGACCGATCCAGTCGGGGACAATACCAAAGATCAGGCCAAGGCCTCCCATGAAAACCGGACCCAGCCACATGGTCCAGGGTGCCTCGTGCGGAATCAGCGGGGTTTTTCGCTCAGCGCCCAAAAAGGATTTGATAATGATAAGACCGGCAACGGTGGTCATCAAAGCGTTGGCCAGCAGCGCTGTGGTCGTGGCAAAACCGGGAAAGAATTCTTCCGTCAGTGCACCTTTGTACATGATCTCTTTGCCGATGAAACCAAAAAAAAGCGGAAAGCCGGCCATTGAAAGCGCTGCCGCGGCGGCGGCCAAAGCGGTGATCGGCATGGATTTCAAAAGCCCTCCGATATGATCGATCTTGCGGCTCCCGGTTTGATGATCGATAATTCCGACGACCAAAAACAGGCAAGACTTGTAAAGGGAATGAACCATCAAAAAAGTCATCGCCGCAGTCAAGGCAGGCGTTGTTTTGCCTCCCAGAAACATCGTCAAAATGCCCAGGGCCATGATCGTGGTAAATGCCAAAATACGCTTGAGGTCGGAAGCTTTCATAGCCAGTATCGATCCAATTAATGCCGTAATACCTCCCGTAACGACCAATGTTCCCATCCAGGCGGGAGTTCCGCCCAGGATTGGGTGCAAGCGCGCCAGCAGGTAAATGCCGGCCTTAACCATCGTTGCCGAATGCAGAAAAGCGCTGATCGGTGTCGGGGCTGTCATGGCGTTTGGCAGCCAGAAGTGAAAAGGCACCTGTGCCGATTTGGTAAACGCTCCGATGAAAACCATTGTCAGCACGGCAAAATACAATGGATCCGCCTTGATCGTTCCGGACTGCAAGGCGATCCGGGAAAGATCGTAGGTATTTGCAATGTTTCCCAGTAGCAAAAATCCAATCAGGAGCGCCAACCCTCCCGCACCGGTAACCAGCAATGCCTGGCGGGCATTTTGGCGTGCCGTTTCCAATTCACATTCAAATCCGATCAGCAAATAGGAAATGATGGTGGTCAATTCCCAGAAGACAAACATGGCCAGAATGTTATCAGCCATCACCAAACCCAGCATGGCCAGCAGAAAGCCCTGCAAATAAAAGTAAAACTTTCCCGTGGCAGCCCTTCTCGGCAAATAATCAGCGGCATATAGGGTGACGAAGAAACCGACACAGCAAATTATGAGTGCAAACAGCAGGCTTAACCCATCTATTGCTATGGACAGGGCAATACCCATGCTCGGTATCCAATTCACCTGAAACCGATACACGTGACCGGCTGTGACCTGTGGCAGGAGATAAAGCAGGGCAACAAAAAGCCCCAAGGGAATGGTACTGGACATCCAACCTATGATTGATGCTTTAGCGTTGTTAGCAACCATAACCAATGTCTTCAATGCAGCAGGTGTCAATCAAAGTTTGTAGAACAATTCAGGTCTTTAAGCCTGAATACAGTAGTGGGTTGTCAGTTGATTTCAGGGATCATAGAGTATTCGGTAGCCTATTGAGCCAAAAATAGCGGCCGATCGGATTGCTGGATGGCATTAAGTACCGTGTCTCCGAGAAGATGTCTAAATAATAAATTGCGGATGCTGTTGCCCATCACGATCAAGTCTATGTCATTTTGCTGGGCATATTCGATCAGGTGATCCTTTGCCGGTTTGTCGACCGATTCGGTTTCTGCGCTGAAGCCGTGGTCACGGCAATATTCGCTGGCATCTTTGAGAAGCCGATTGGCAGCCTTATGGCTCTTTCCGAAATGAACCACCCGTAGATCAATATTCCGCCAGGGGTTCAGCTGAACATAGCGGCGCATCGCTTTGGCTGATTCCATTGAACCGCTGTACGCAATGAGAACCCTGCGAATGGAGCGAAATTCAGGAGAAACCGCGATGATTGGACGCACACCCTGGGAAACAAGCCGGATCAGCGCATCCCGCGGTTCCAAGCTGAAGCCGTAATCAAACAGGCTCTTCAAGCCGAATATGGTTATGTCGCTGTACCGGGCATGGTCAATCATGGTTTCAAAGGGATCGCCGGTTTCACGTTTTATTTTGATCGGGATTCCGGATTTTTTGCATTTTTTTGTGAACTTTACAATTGCTTTTTCAACCCGTTCCTCAGTAATCATAAAACGCTTTTGACGAAGTTTCTTGGCATAGACGCTTCCGCCTGGCGGGACGGGTCCGACCTGTCTGAGGCGCTTGGTGTCCACCACTGTAACACCCGTGATGAGGGCACCATGATCATTTGCGAGTTCAATGGCCCTTTCAATTGCCACGTCTGTGAAAGGGGTTCCTCCCAAGCCGATAAGAATTCGTTTGATCATAAGGCCATTTCTCCCCAAATATTAATGTTGGCGTAAGTTTTGATGGGTAACTGAAAATTATTTTTTTGATTCAGTTTGCTTTGAACCGGCCTATCCGACACGGTTCCAAGCCAAGCGACAACAAGGTTAGAGAATATAAAGCTTTTGATGTGCAAAAGCAAGGATTAGATTAGACCTGAGCACGATGGTGTTTCTTACTTGGCATAGATTTCCAGACGTGACCCATAGCGGCTTCACATTAGGCAGGTAAATGATAAAGGCAGAATCATTCCCGATCCTGCCCTTATTTAATTTTACGATAAAGTTTATTTAGATGAATTAAAAAATCTGTTTGACATTCACAGCCTGTGGACCTTTGGGGGATTCTTCGATTTCAAAACTGACCTTGTCAGATTCCTTTAATTTACGAAATCCATCACCGTCGATCCCGGAATAATGTACAAACACATCTCCAATTTCTTCAGCCTCGATGAAGCCATAACCTTTTTTTACATTGAACCACTTTACTCGGCCTTCGGCCATTAACAGATCCCTCCTTTCTACATTCCATTCGTTCAGTTCCTTAAGACATTTTCTGGAAACAATATTAACATAAAATATCTTAAAATCGGAGTCAAGATTTATCGAATATAAACCCGGGGCACCCTTGCCGTTATGGTGGAAACGATTTCATAATTGATGGTATTCAGACGGGCTGCAATTTCGTCGGCAGAAATGGACGCATTGTCTTGCT
Source organism: Desulfobacterales bacterium (assembly GCA_050116155.1). Lineage (GTDB taxonomy): Bacteria > Desulfobacterota > Desulfobacteria > Desulfobacterales > JAHEIW01. The sequence goes on along the minus strand of JASFPE010000004.1, from coordinate 1,237 downwards.
GACCAAATATGACGACCTCATCTTCTAGATTGACGTTGGAAAGCGTTCCCACATCCAGCATGGTCAGATCCATGCACACCCGGCCGATAATCGGCACCTTTTTCCCGTGGACCAGCATGTGTCCGCGGGATGAAAGCAAACGACTGAACCCGTCAGCATATCCTACCGGAACCGTGGCGATGGTGGTGGGTTGTTGCGTTTGATACGTAATCCCGTAGCTGACATTAAAACCGGCAGGCACCCTTTTCAAATGAATGATTTTGCTTTTTAGGGACATTGCCGGCTTGAGCACAGCTTGTGTTTCATTTCTTTCTTCAAGCGGCCACAGGCCGAAAGTGGCGATTCCGGGACGCACCATATCCAGATGAGATTCCGGCAACTGGAGAAGTGCTGCACTATTGGCGGCATGCCTTAAGGGTGGCTCCACACCGGCCCGTCGCAGCTGATGGGTAAAATCAAGGAAGATATCCAGCTGTTTATTGGCATAAGACGTGTCGGCGCTATCGGCCGTAGCAAAATGGGTAAAAATACCCTCGATGTCAAGGCCGGCAAGCTTTGAGATCGATTCAATTTCTAAAACCGCCTCGTTTTTCAAATCTTCTGGTGCTCTCTTTGACACCAGCGTGTCCGGCAACAAACCCAGTCTGCCCATACCGCTGTCCACCTTGATATGAACACCCATCGTTTTGCCAATTGATAGGGCATAATTGGAGAGGGTTTTCGCGGTGGAATAGGCGTAAACGGTTGGTGTGAGATCAAATTCGATGAGCTGTTTGGCCAGATCGGGCGGGGTATAACCGAATATTAAGATCGGGGCCGTCAAGCCCTCCTGACGTAATCGAATGGCTTCGTCAATTCTGGCAACCCCCAGCCATTCGGCACCGTTTAGCAAGGCTTCGCGAGCCACTTCAACGGCGCCATGACCGTACCCGTTTGCTTTGACAACCGCCATCAAACGGGCATCCGGATGCGCAATGCGTCTTAATTCTTTAATGTTATGTGCGTAAGCGTTAAGATCAATTTCGGTCCAAGTTAACGGCGTGTTCACGTGTTTGCTCCTTATTAAGGATAATTGCAGAATCGCAGAAAATATTAACACTCCGACCGATTATAGTTGCGCAATACGGGTTGCGCGGCACGCGGTTTGAGCTGCTGCCGATTTGAACCGTGTGAAATGGTTTCGCACACCTTGTCATACACCGCGTACCTCTCAGCCCGTAATGCAAAACTCGCACCC
>JASFPE010000003.1:0-35723 GCA_050116155.1 Desulfobacterales bacterium | reverse complement strand
TCTCGGTCGCCTCGCCTGCCTGCAGTCCAGTTAGGGAGTTGTATATTTCCAAGCGCCTGTCTGGAGCTCCGATCATCTCTATGGTTTTGCCGAACTCCAGGTAATCGATGAATCCCGCATCGCATCCATTTTTCGGACAGCTATGGTACTGCTCGGTATACATAGGGAAAAAAGCACTGAGTTCGGCAAATTGCGAATATTTGCCGAGCATCTCGAAAAAGCTCCTCAAACTATATCCTTCTTCAAGCGTTATCTGAGAGCTGAGCAAATTCAGCGCGGCGGATGATACCGTTTTGCCGTTTTGGTGGATTGAACCATCCTTTTTTAAGGTAATAGTGTCCATAACAGCTTCTTGTTTATGAATAGATTCGAAACACGTAATAATGACGAATGTTATTACCATGTTGTCGGTGTTGCCTGATCACCAGCATCGTATTGAGCATTAAACGTGCCAAAAAAAAATTTCTTTGCCAAATTCAAAACTTTTATAATAATTTAAATAGGTTAAATAAAATGTGCTGCAGAGAGGGAAAATCTGATGAGAAAATAAATGATGCAATTCTGCAACATTTGCAAGGCCCGAGAAAAATATTGAGGTTAGAGCACACGTATAAATTTTATTAATTTAAGCTATAATTTTAATTTATTACGAAAATATTCGCATTCTTGTAAAAGTTGGAAATATGGGTTTGCAATAAAAAGAAACATATGATGCATTTTGTTGCATGTCGCGGCGGTGGTATGCTGATAAAATTTCGGATTTATAAAAAATAAGTGGTCCATATTGGGGCATAATTTCAATTAATTTCTAAGTATTGGAGGGAGGAATATGCACAATATTCTGAAATTACACCGAAATACTATATTTTTTCATCTTGCGCCACAGGGTTGTGCGGTTGATATTAAGAGCGGATGCAGTTTTACCTTTATTCCAGTTATATTTTCTCAACATATTTAAAATGATGGCTTTTTCGCTGAAATCGATGTTCTGGTCTAATGGATGCTTGTCTTCAGCCACAGGTGGCGGGACCAGGCCGCTCTGGAGGGATAGGGGCAAATGGTTTCGTTCGATGATTTTACCCTGACAGACAATCAGGGCATGCTCTATAATGTTTTCTAATTCTCTGACGTTTCCGGGATAATTGTAGTTTAAGAGTACTTCCATGGCATCGTTCGAAAATTTTTCAACCATCGTATCCCGGGTGGCAGACAGGCGCTTTAAAATATGAGAAATTAAAAGCGGAATATCCCCCTTTCTGTCCTTTAGGGGTGGCAGGTCCAATCGCATCACATTCAGCCGATAGAAAAGATCTTCCCGAAAACGCCTTTCCCCAACCAAACGGTCAAGATTCTGGTTGGTGGCTGAAATGATACGCACATCCACTTTGGTTGTTTTTCGGCCACCCAAAGGATAAAATTCCTTGTCTTCCAGTACCCTCAGAAGTTTCGCCTGCAGCGATAACGGCAAATCACCGATTTCATCCAGAAAAATGGTTCCTCCGTCTGCTTCCTGAAATCGTCCTGGCTTGTCTTTATCCGCTCCGGTAAAGGCACCCTTTACATAACCAAACATTTCGGACTCCAGAAGATTGTCGGGCAGCGCCGCGCAGTTCACCTTAACCAGTGGCTTTTTCGAACGCATGCTGGCATTGTGAATGACTTTGGCCAGAACATCTTTTCCGGTTCCCGTGGGGCCTTCGATAAGGATGGTCGCATCGCTTGAAGCCACGACGGGGACGATGTCGAAAATTTTCTGAATAGCCGGGTCTTTGCCCACCATATCATAAAAGGTATAACGACCCTTGATTTCGCTGTTAAATTGATATTTCAAGGATAGATCAGAAATGGTTGCCAGACCGCCGACAATGCGCCCATCCTCATTTTTGAGTGCCATGTAATTGGCACGCATCGGCACAGCCTGACCTTCGCGGGTCTTTATCTCCCCCTCCGTGCTCGCACGCGCCCGTCCATCGGCAATGGTTTCGCTAAAAAGCAACATGTCATGACTGGACGCCTCGCCAAATATCATGGTACAGGGTTTTCCCAGGACCTCCCCCCTGTTAAAACCAGACATGGCTTCAGCCCGGTTGTTAAAAAATGTGATGTGCCCGCCACGGTCGACGGTAAGGACACCGATGTCAAGGTTATCCAGAATGATCTTCAAGCGGCGATCGTCATGCCGGACGCGCTCAAGCAACTCCTTGAATACCGAATGGTCCTGGAAAACCTCGATGCATCCCGCTGGTGTTTTATCCGCACCGTAAATGGGCGACACGATGCGGGTGATGTTATGGGTGGCATTACGATCGATTACCTCCAAATCCGCATTGCCGGATAGCGTATCGCTTTCAATGGCGTCTAAATACTGGCAACTCCCGCCGCACAATTTTTCAAGCAGGATGTCGTGGCAGAATTTGCCACGAAGATCTGACTCATTGTAGCCTGTAATGATCTCGGCCGAGTGATTAAAAGAAAGAATTTTGCGATCCGGCCCCACGACCATCACGCCCAGGGAAAAGGTGTCAAAAATGTCGCCGAGCTGGCGATATTTTACGAGGATATCATCCATAATAGGGATTCTGCTTTTGCATCTTTTATGTTGCTAACAAAACTTGAGTTTATCTTAAATTCTTCTTTTCCAAGATGTTATTTTTAAATCCCACATGATTTCTCTACTAAATGCCTGGTTGCTTCTTGGGTATTCTGATAATAAATCTGGAACCCGCACCCTCTTCTGATTCGACCGTGATCACACCATTGTGCTCATCGACGATTTTCTTGGTAATCATCAAGCCAATACCGGTACCCTCAGATCCTTTGGTCGAAAAAAAACGCTGGAAAATATTCTTTTTTACATCCGGGGTCATCCCGCAGCCATTATCCTGTACCTGGTATTCAACGCCCCACCCACGTTTTTTTTGGGTGCGAACCATTACTTTTTTCTTTTTCCTGCCGGTCGCATCATGGATACAGGCATCGATGGCATTGGTCACCAGATTCAACAGGCAGCGATTAATGAGATCCGAATCGATAGGGCAAGTGTCAAGCTGGTCTGATAAATCACTGCTCAGATTGATTCCAAGCTTCTGGGCCCGGGGGCGCATGAGATCGATAACATCTTGAGCCGGTTTGTTGGGATCACAGGCCTGAAAATCTAAATCGCTATCTTTGGCATAATTGAGAAGATCCAAAGACAGGTTGGTTATCTTGTCCACATTTCCCTTTATCATTTCCCAGCCCTGCATCAAAAATTTCTGCTCACCGAGCTCGATGCCTTTTTCCAGGACAAATGCGCCGCCTTTCAGGCCGCCGGTAATATTTTTTATGGCGTGAGACAAGCCGGTCACCGTCTGCCCCACCGCCGCCATTCGTTCGGCCTCCACCAGCTTTTTTGTCTTTTCCTGAACGAGCTGTTCAAGGTTTTGGGTATATTCATTGAGCTTGCTGCGCATGGCAATTCGTTCCTGCGCCCGGTTTAAGGCGATTTCCAGAACCTCATCATTGATGGGTTTAGTGACAAAGTCAGTGGCTTCATATTTAACGCTTTTGATCGCCAGATCCATGTCGCCGTGACCGGTAATCATAATAACTTCTGTATCCGGGCTCTCCTGTTTTAAGCGGCGTAAAAGCTCGATGCCATCCATTTCGGGCATTTTTATATCGGCCAGTACAATTGGTGGCTTTACATCATCAAAAATGCGTAACGCTTCCACACCATTTTCGGCAGTGAACACCTCGTAACCCAGATCAGATAGCGCAATGCCGAGTACCTTGCGGATACCTTTTTCATCATCGACCAATAGGATTGATTTTTCCATCAGTTCTCACTGGCGATTGGAAGTTTAACAATAAAGCGGGCGCCCCCCTTTTTGCCGGAAACCGCCCGGATGCTGCCTTTGCAATCCTTGACAATGCCGTAGCTTATGGAAAGCCCCAGGCCGGTGCCCTGGCCGACTTTTTTCGTGGTAAAAAACGGCTCGAATATCCGATCCAAAATCGCTTTGGAAATCCCGGGGCCGGTATCGCTGACCACGGCAGTAATTTCTTTTCCATCGGAACTGGTTTTCAGCGAAATTACCTTTTCTCCTTTTTGATGCGGTTGCGATTGCCATTCTTGATCGATGGCATCCCGGGCATTGATCAGGAGATTAATGAACACCTGTTCTAATCGGTCTGGATCCGCCAGTACCAGCGGCAGATCCGGCTCAAGATCCTGCCGCACCTCAATGCCTCTGACCTTCAATTGCTGACCCAGAATTTCAAGGGCTCTTTTGATGGTGTCGTTGACCTGGACCTTTTCCGGAGCCATATCCGATTGCCGGCCGAACTGTCGCATATGGTTAATAATCTTGGTGGCCCGATCGACGTAAGAATCAATCTCCGTGGCCATGGTATGCAGGATTTCATCTTCGATCTTTTCTTTCTTATCGATCTTTTTCATGAAAAAGCGACTGGCCGTTTTGATTACAGAAAGGGGCTGATTGAGCTCATGGGCCACACCGGTGGCCATCTCACCCAGAGTCGTCATTTTACTGGCCTGGATCAATTGCTGCTCGGTTTCAAGACGCTGGGTAATATCGCTGGTCGTCACCAGCAGCACCTTCCTTCCGGGATATTCAGATGGCGAAATTCGGATGTTGACAAAAAGGGTGTCGCCATTTTTATTCAGGTGCCGGACCCGGTCGATCACGGTCGATGTTTTTATAATATCTGCATAGTGATCTTTATCTTTTTTCCTGAAGAGCTGCATAAAGGATTTTTGAATGATGTCATCCTTTTCATATCCATAAACGACGCCAACGCTGTCATTGCAGTCGAGAATCTCTAAAGTTTCCATATCCAAAACAAAGACAGGATTCGGTATGTTATCAAATATCGCGTGGTATTTTCTCTCGGATTTTTTGAGTTCTTCCTCCAACAATTTTCGCTGCGTCACATCGAGATTCATCTCCATGGCAGCAACAATTTCACCCTTTCCGTTTTTAATCGGTGAGGTGCGAACAATCCAATGGGTGAGCGCGCCGTCTTTGCTGAATCCGCTTTCCTCGCTATAATGCACCAGGCCGTCTTCAAAGGTTCTTTCAACCGGGCAGATCACACATTTTTCTTTACGCCCTTTATAGGCGGCATAACAGTAATCTCCGGGTTTGGGATTGAATCTATCACTAAATTCCCGATTGTATCGGATCAGCTTGTAGTTGCGATCCTGTACGGTGATAATACATGGAACCCGCTCGAAAAGCGTTTGATACTCATCGCGCTGTCTGTTCAGTTCAGACTGTTTCTCGCTGATTTTTTTGCCCATTCTATCAATCGCAACCGACAGCTGGCCCATTTCGTCAACCTGGTCCACATCAATGTGGTTCAGATACTCACCGTTGGCAATCAGCTGGGTTCCATCGATCATTTTATTAATGGGCCGTTTAACAAATCGCAAAACAAAAAAAATGATTGCCGCCGAAGTGATCACAAAGACAAAAACCGCAAAAGCCACCAGCCACTTTTTAAAAACGCCGAGTTCTTTATCGGTTTTTTCCAAAGATATCACCAGGTCGAGGGCGCCTAAAACCTTCTTATCCGCCGGATGGGCGTGACAGGCATCTGATGAACAGCCCGGCTCACTGTAAATTGGACTGATGATGCCCAGCAGCCGGTATCCCTGGGGGGAGCTAAAAACACGCGTTCTATCCGACAGACTCAACTCAGACAGAGGCGGATCCGAACGGTGGCATACATAGCATGCCTCGGCTTTTATATTGGTCATCTGATCCAATTCCACATCCTTGTTTGAAAATTTTATCTCGCCGCTCTTGTTGTAGATACGTATGTTTTCAAGCTTTTTTTCTTTAGCGATATTTTTTATGATCCGGGTAAGATCATCCCTTAAGTTATGCATCATGGCATAATGCGTACCGAGCTTGATGGTATGGGATAACCCATCGGACTCATGGATGATGCCTTCCATCACTTTTTTCTGCTGGTAATCGATATGAAAATAGGCCCATACGGATATGCTGAGCAGCAATATAAGGCCCACCAGGATTATGAGTTTCAAAACCAGACTTCTGCGAATCTTGTTTATAAATCCGGGCATTGTCGCACCCCATGAGACATTCGTAAATATTATGATTCAGACAGTAACAGCTCGGTGATCAGCCGGTTGAGTTCCTCAGCATCCGGCGGTTTTTCCATATACGCCTCCGGTTCTGGTAGCTGAGAACCCTTCCCGAGGCTTAATAACATTCGGATGGAATGAAAAAAGGTTTTTTTCGCGATGGCAGATAGCATGATGATCGGAATATCGCAAAGCTTTTGATCGGATTTAAATTTCTGATAGGTTTGAATGCCGTCCTCAATTTTTGGCATCATGACATCGAGAATGACCAGTGCCGGGGGATTCGAGCCGGCCTTATCTAAGGCTTCGACCCCATTTTCGGCCGCAATCGGCTCAAAACCAAGAGTTTCAACCACCGCTGAAACGAAAATTCGCATATCCCGTTCATCATCCACCACTAGAATTTTCTTATTGTCCATCTTTGGATTCCATCTTCTTAATGTTTAGCCGGCAGAAAAACGCGCATCCTCGTCTTCAAAAAACTAAAATTATAGGATCTTTAACATTGTTACAGGCCAGCCGGATAATTTTGGACCAATTTCATGAATTCTGCAAGGGGAAAACAAGGATTATCGAGAAAGGTCAGACAAATAGTTATAAAGCAGCATTCCCACCATGGCCACGCATTCCATATCAAGGTAATTTTCGGTCCTTCTCTCAAAAAGAACCGAGCATTGCGCGGGAAACTCCTCATCTTTATCATTAAACAATAGCATCAACGGAACTTTGGGGAGCACATCGAATTTGATGCTCACGTCATAAGAAAATGCTTCTACAGGTGTATAACCGCCGATTTTTTTACTGGCCTTTTCAAGCGTCGAAGGCCGACCGGAAAACATTCTGCAAATCGGATTCGTGACGGTGGTGGCAAATGCATGGGTTAATGGCGCTGCGTCTTTAAAGTCTTTAAAAGAAACCCAGTCATCTTCCCCGGGTTCATATTCCGGGCACATGAGAAGATATTTACATAGGATGACGCTGAGGGAAAGATGGGGTTTTTTGCCATCCGGGCCATCGATGCCATCGCGGGAGACCGTATATGGTTTGCCGAAGAAGGGAATGATTGCCTTGCCCTGGGAAACCTGGATGCCAAGTTTATCCTGGAGCGCGTTTAGATCCAGGCCGCCAATTTGGGTGAGATAATCCTGGTAGGTCTTTTCAAATATGGGTGATATTTCCATGTCTCACACAAAGACACATAGGCGTATTTTTATTAGTCACATAGACACATATACACAAGGTTTCAGGTGTCAGTGTTCAGGTGTCAGAAAAAATAATTTAGGAATTGCGAATTTAGGAATTTAGGGATTGAAGGTATTCTGTCGATCTAATTTATGAACATTTGAATTCCTCAATTCCTAAATCCATCAATTAATGCTTGCTGACACCTGAAACCTGACACCTGAAACCTAAAGAAGAATTATTGAGACTGCCGTGTGGGTCCGTGGTTAACTAATCAACAATCGCAAAGGCCCGCACCGGAAACGACCCCATTCCCTTCACCGGGGCCGGTACGGCAAAAAATTTAAATCCGCTCGGCGGCAGCGCACCCAGATTACGCATATGCTCCACAATGGGGATATTGGCACCAAGCAATATAGTATGCGCCGGTCGGCTGCCATCTGCGGTGTCATCAATGTTGAGCGAATCAATGCCAACCAGGGCGGCGCCTGAAGACGTTAGATAATCGGCTGCGTCCCGGGTTAAAAACGGGTGGTTTTCGAAATACTGTTCGGTCCGCCAGTGTTTATCCCATCCGGTGTGAACCAAAACGGCCTTCCCGTTCAAATCGTGGCTTTTGAAAAGATCTTGATCGATAGAACGGGTGTCCGGATCCGTTCGAATAACCAGGCCATCCAAATCTGCGATGGCGGATAACTTAAATTCCGATAGATCAGCACCCTCTGCATATCGATGAAACGGCGCATCGATATAGGTGCCGGTGTTGCCCACCATTTCGATGTGGCCGATCTGGAAAGTGGTGCCGTCGGAATATTGGCCCCTGGAGTCTTCTCGACTCAAATGATCTTTGATTATGGGTCCCGGAAGCCCCGCATAGGTAATCATCCCATCTTCGATCACATGACTGAGGTCAATGAATTTGGTCATAATGAATTCCTTCTATTTTTTCACCGCAGAGACGCAGAGGGCGCAGAGACAGGAATCTTTTCGTTTTCCACCGAGAGGGTGGAAAAAAATTATCTCTGCGAACTCTGCGCCTCTGCGGTGAGATTAAACTTCGATGGCACCGCCTATCTTCTGCAAGTGCTTGCGAAAGGTATATGTCGGATCTGTCGTGCGTATTGCTAGATATTTTTCAAACTGCAACTGCTGCGAAAGGGTTTGTCCCGCTTTGATCTTATCTGCTTGATGTCGTTCGGTTTGCCAGATGTCTCGAGCGCGAGCCATGACATCCTCAACATGCGGCAATGGTACAAACACAACCCCGTCATCGTCTGCGAAAACAACATCATCTCTCCCGACTTTAAAATCTCCGAATTCTGCCATTGTCAGTGCCTTCGATGCGCGCGGATAGGCGCGTCTCGGTCCTTTCGGACACGATCCATAGCTAAAAACAGGAAAGCCAATATCAATAAGCTCGGGGGTATCCCGATGATATCCCCACACCACAATTCCTTCTAATCCAACGGACTTGGCCTCCAGGACAATCAAATCTCCAATGCAGCCTTCATGATCTCTGCCATCATTGTCGACAGTAAGAATATCTCCCGCTTCTGCATTTTGCATGGCTTCCAGGAAAATATCCACACTGCCGTAATGTCTGGCTGGCAGTACCCGACCGGCAATTTTCCAGCCCTTTACCAGAGGGAGGATACCAATTCGAGCAACATGAATCATAACCCCTAAACTTAAACAGGCATCGGCAATCAAAGGCGTCGAGAGTTCATTGAAAATTGTGTTGATTTCTTTGTTATCCATATTTCCTCCATGCAAAAAATTGCATTATTTAATTACGCCCTGTGGCATTGCGAAACAAACATCGTCTTAATCATTCGTTCGATTGGTTTTATTGGTTAAAAGGTAAATATTTAAAATAACAAATGTAACAAATCAAACGAATAAAACCAATTAAACTAAAACTTATCTATAGATCGGAAACTTGTGGCACAAATCCTGAACGTCTTTGGCCGCCTGGTTCAGAATTTGGGAATCTTCTTTGTTAACCATTGCAGCATCCATGATCTTGACAATCAGAGCCACCTCTGCCTCTCCCATCCCCCGGGAGGTAATGGCCGCGCTACCAATTCTGATGCCACTGGTCACATCAGGTTTCTCAGGATCATATGGAATCATGTTGCGGTTGACAATGATTCCAACTGACTCCAGAGATTTTTCAGCCATATCTCCGGTTAAACCCTTGGATCTTAAATCCAGCAGTATCAGATGATTGTCGGTGCCACCTGAAACAATTCGATATCCTTTCTTCTCAAACTCAGCGGCAAAGCAGACAGCATTTAACAAGGTCTTTTCCTGCAAGTTATTGAAATCTTTTTGCATAGCCAATTTAAAACAAACCGCTTTGGCCGCCATAATATTGAATGCCGTAGTCCCCTGCCCACCGGGAAATATTGTCCGGTCAATTTTTTTAGCAAGTTCCCGTTTACACAAAATGACGCCCCCCCTGCCCCCTCTAAGTGTCTTATAGGTGGTAAAGGTTACAAAATCAGCGTGGGGTACAGGACTGGGGATTACCCCCGCGGCCACCAAACCGGCAATGTGGGCCATGTCTACTAAAAAATATGCGGATACGCTTTCGGCAATCCCGGCCATTCTTTTATAATCGATCAATCGGGAGTAAGCGCTCGCACCGGCAACAATCAAGTTCGGCTTGAAACTCTCTGCTATATCCCGAACTTCGTCATAGTCGATGCGCTCCGATTCCGGGTTAACACCGTAATGTTGGAATTCAAAACATTTGCTCGTAATGGAAGAAGGATCTCCATGGGAGAGATGGCCGCCGTGTGAAAGCTTCATTGATAGTATTCGATCACCAACACCAAGCACCGAAAAATATACCGCCAGATTGGCGGATACCCCGCTGTGCGATTGAACATTGGCATGTTCAGCTTCAAACAGACGCTTGGCCCGTTCAACTGCTAATCGCTCCAGCTCATCGGCATGCCGGCAGCCCGCGTGAAACCGATTTCCCGGATAGCCTTCGGCTGCCTTTAGGCTAAAGACCGAGCCCTGAGCTTCCAGAATGGATCGGGGGGCATGATTTTCGGCGGCAATCAAATCCAGGGTGTTTTCGATTCTCGATTCTTCATTTTGAATGATCCGGGCAACCTCCGGATCATCTTCAACCAAATATTGCATAATTTATCCTGATCAAGTTTGATTATTCACCGCAGAGACGCAGAGATAATTTTTTCTTGGCCTGATTTCCTGAGAGGGGAAATCAGACCAAACAATCTGCCAATGGCAGCAAATCACAAATTAAGATGTCTGTTCATGGAGTTATGGGCCAAAGTGTTTAACATAATTGTACGAGGTGGTAAATCCTTGTTTTCGGGACTGAGGTTTTTAGTTTTTCGTCCTCTCAACGAAAAACTAAATGATATTTCTCTCTGCGATCTCTGCGTCTCTGCGGTGAATTAAATCATTTTCGCAGTTTAGCGAAAAAACATCAACGGTCACAATTGATGCTTTTGGCGGCAAGATTCCAGAGCATCCCATTCCAGCTCCACCCCATGGCCGAGTCGGTCCGGGGCTATCGCGTCTCCATCATCCAATTGAAATGGGTATCGGGTAAAGCGTTCCAGGCCAAAGCCGTGAACCTCAAGATAGGATGCATTAGAGACCGCCGCCAGCAGGTGAACCTGTAAATCATGCACGCCGTGGGTTGTCACCGGCAGATTGTGAACCTTGGCCAGATGGGCAATTTTCAACCATGGCGTCACACCACCAACCGTGGCAACATCCGGTTCCGGAAAAGATATGCCGCCCCGGGAGATCATCGCCTGAAACTCATAGATGGTGTGTAAATTTTCACCCGCAGCAACGGGAATGCCGCCTTCAAGAGCAATCTTGGCATGTCCCTGGATGTCATCGGGAATCGTTGGCTCCTCCAGCCAGAAGATATTATAATCAGCCAAAGCCTTTGCGGCTCGAATCGCATGATCCACGCTCCATATCATGTTGGCATCGACCATCAATGGTATATCAGGTCCGATCAGCTCGCGAATCTTAGCAACCCGCTCGACATCTTCTACCAGGCGCTCTCGTCCCACCTTCATCTTAATCGCCTGAAAGCCACCTTCGATAAATTCCTTGGTTTGCTCACATAGCTCATCCAAACTGAGCTGAAGATCTACACCCCCGGCATAAGCCTCTACGCGGTTGTTGCTGCCACCTAACAGTCGCCACAACGGCTCACCCGTGTGCTTTGCTTTCAGGTCCCAAAGCGCAATATCAACCGCGGCCATGGCAAAAGCTGCCACCCCGCCACGGCCAACCCAATGGAGTCTCCACCACATTTGATCCCAAATAGATTCGATGCCACGGGCATCTGCCTGCAATAACAGCGACGTTAAGTCTTTTGTGATCATCGCATGTATCGCTGCACCGCCTACACCGGTCGTGTAGGTATAGCCAAGGCCTTCTTGTCCGGTTTCGGATCGCACCCGCACCGTTACCAGCTCAAAGTGCGACATTTCTCCGTGGGTGGAATCCGATAGAACTGTCGTCAATGGAACGCGGAAATGGTCTGTCTGAATTTCAGATATTTTCATACCTGTCTCCTGTTTTCAGAGGATACTAGGCTGCCGGAGGCCGGTTGGTGGCCAAATGACGCCCCCCGTCGACATTCAATAAGATCCCGGAGATGAATTCACTTTGGTCTGAGGCCAAAAACAAAGCCGCATCGGCGATATCTTTAGGTTTGGTGTTTCTTCCCAGCGGGTGAAGCGGGCGCAATGTGTTAAAAAATTCCGGCAGATGCTCTTGGCCAATTTCATTATAAAGAAACTGCGTATCTTCCACCAGTCCCGGCAAGATTGAATTCACACGGATGTTGTCTTCGGCAACTTCCATGGCCATTACCTGGGATAACATTTGCTGGGCGGCCTTGGATGCACAGTAAAGCCCGGCACCGGGAAAGGCCTTGATTCCGTTTATGGAAGAAATGTTAATAATCGAACCCCCACCGGCTTTGCGCAGTTCGGGAAGCACCGCAACCATAAACCGCCAGGGTGCAAATGCATTGGTTCGCATAAGTGTCCTCCAGGCCGTGGATTCAGTGTCCTCTAACCTTGCAAATTTAAGCACACCGGCATTATTGACCAATATGTGGATGCCTCCAAAATATTCTACGGCCCGTGAAACCACCTTCTGAATGTCCTCTTCCAGGGTCACGTCTGCTTCGACGGCCTGGATTCTCTCGCCGCTTTCAGATATCTGGTCAGATGCCCGGGTTAGTTTTTCGGCCTTGCGATCACAAATAACAACCTTTGCGCCTTCGCGATGAAACCGCTTTGCAATTTCAAGTCCTATTCCTCCGAAGGCCCCTGTGATAATGGCGGTTTTGTCATCCAGTTGCCCCATAGCTCCCTCCTTTCATGCAATAAAGTGAAATTGTTAATTCGGAAATAAAGCCTTTTCCGCATAAAACCTAACTCGGACAAGCCGCAATTGCCGATTGAATATTGCAAAATAGCAAAAATATCCCCATATAATTTTCCAGCCACAAAATGCATTAAAACAACTTTTTAGGAACTAATTACGATTTCCAGCCGCACCAGGCCCAAACGGTTTAAAAACAACTAACAGGCATGGCAGCAGCGTCAGGGCGCCGGTTAAGGCAATGAACATGGCGAGGCCTGTTAGGAGGCCGAAATAGATACTGGGTATAAAATTAGACAGAACCAGAATTGAGAAACCGATGATGATCGTCAGGGATGTATAATACAGGGCATGGCCGATACTTCCATGGCAGCGATGAACCGTCTTCATATAATTGAGGTCGACTCTGAACTCTCTTTTGTATCTATAGATATAGTGAATCGTATTGTCGACCGCGATTCCAATGCTGATGGCCGCGATGGTGATGGTCATCATGTCAAGGGGAATATTCAACCAGCCCATCACACCGAGGACCACGCTAATCGCAAGTAAATTGGGCACAATCGCAATCACCGCTATTTTGATAGATTTAAAGAGAATCAAAAACATGCCCATCAGCGCCAGGACGACTACGCCCAGGGTTAAAATCTGGGATTTGAAAAGACTCTGCAGCATATTGTTATACAGTACCAGCAAGCCGGTTAGATGGACTTGCTCCGGTTTTAATCCCAGTTTATGAATCAGATCATGTCGAACCCTTTTCAGTAAAAGGTCGCGCTTTAATGATTTTTCGGAATCCTTGACACGCATGGTGAAACGCGCTTGATGATGCTCTAAAGATATATAGGGTTTCAACACGATGCTTCTAAATTTATCGGGCAATTCATTGTACAGCAAGGCCAGTTGAAAATTATCTAACGGTTTCCCGTTGTTTAGCTTTTCAGCCACCTTCAGCATGGTTCCCAGAGACAGGACTTTCCCGGTTTCAGGCAGGCTGTCAAGATAATCATGGATTTTCATGACCCCTGCCATCCTTTGAGCCGTAAACCAGTATTTTTTATCATCTTGGGTTTCATCGAATTCGTCAAACTCGTCAAATTCACCGTTCGCTTGCACATCGGCTTCGGGTGCCACCGCAGGCGCTGATGCTTCGGACCGATCCATTTCGACAATGACATCCAACGGACTCGTTCCGCCCAACTTTTGATCAATGACCCGCATGCCTTGATAGATCTCCGTCGTATCTTTAAAATAATCAATGAAGCTGTTCTCAACGGCCAGTCTGGATATTCCCAGGGCACTGATAATAAACGCAAAGCAGCTTATTACCAGAATGAAGCGGCCGTGGGCTTCCGTGAATCTGGCTAACAACGGTGTCAATGAGAAGCGTGTGTATCGTCTGGCTTGCGGAGCCTCTTTCCTCATCAGCATCAAACCGGCAGGTAATATCAGAAATGTGACGATCATCGAAACCACAATCCCGGCACTCATCATCCAACCAAAGGTTCGGACAGGCAAGATGTCGCAAAGCAGCAGCGAGCCGAAGCCGGCTATGGTCGTCAAAGTGGCAAACAGGCAAGGAGTTATTTTCAAACGAACCGTGTCGAGAATAAGCTCGCGCTGCTCGGCTTCAGGATTCTTGTGCAGCAGTTCTCTGAAGCGCACAATCAAATGAATCGCGATGGCCATGGTGATGATTAGCTGCAAGGATATGAAGTTGGAAGATACCACCGTGACCTGCCAGCCAAACATTCCCAGAAGACCCATCATGGAAACTGCAGAAAAGATGCAGCAAAACAGGGGCAAAAAGACCCAGCGCTTCCTCTTAAAAATAATGCTCAAGGTGACAATCAGAAGAAAGAACACCCCGAGGCCGAATATCTTCAGGTCATTTTTAATAAAGCTGATCAGATCGTCTGCGATCATGCTGATACCGCCCAGGAAAAGTTCGGCATCCGGGCGGTAGCTCTGCATAATGCCACGGATAGCCGCAATATCCTGATGCCGCATCTTTTTGCGCTTGTCACGGTGCTTTTGTAATGCTTCATTGGTTTTGTTAAATTCAGAATTCTCTTCCGCGGTAAGTGGCTCGGTGGCTTGTTTTTCTTTCAAATCGTTGTAACGGGCCAATAAATCCTGATAGACCGCATCGGTCCGAAATTTGATTTGGAGGGCCGTCGTCTTAAGATCCGGGCTAACCAGCAGGTTTTGGTAAATAGGACTGTTTTTAAACTCTATACGCGCCAGTTTTCGATCGACTGTGGGTGATTCGAGTGTCTGAATATTGGTGGCCAGTTGTTTAACCGGCACCGGTGGGCTTTCAAGCAAAGGGGCATCCAAAATTGAAATTACTTCCGAAACCCTCTCCAGTTGCGTTAATTCCTCCCGCAACCGGCTCAGTGTCGTCAATGTCTTATCAGAGAACAAATCGTCTTTCGGGGTATAGGTCATCAATAGATAATCATATCCCCCATAGCGGGCTTCTATTAGTCGCGCGTATTTTAAGTCTAGGTCGGTTTCGATGAGCAACGTTTCCGCTGATGCATCCAGTTTAAAATTCGTTGCCTGGTAGCCAAGAATAGCAAATACCACCAGCAAACACAGAATGACAAGTCCTGGCCGCTCAAGAACGACCTTGTCGTAAAACCGTATTAATAAAAAGTGATGTTTTGGCATAATGATCGTCTGGGTCGGTGGAGGGAATTTTATTTATCTACCGATTCTTCGAGTTTCAATAAGAGTTCATCAATCGTTCCATTCTGTAAGATCTCGTAAAATTGAGAGCGGTAACTTCGAATAATGCTGACACCCTGGATCTCTACATCATAAATCTTCCAGCTATTCATTGAATTATAGAATTTGTATAACATGGAAATTTTCTTATCTTTGGAGATCAGATAAGTTGAAATGCGGACTTTATTCTTGTCCTGGACCGGGGGTTCATAGATGATCTTTTCATCTGAATAAAGCGTGAGTTTGCTGAGGTATGATGCCCTCAGCTTTTTTATAAAAAGGTCTGTGAATTTCTCTTTGTTTTCTTCGGTGAGACCGGGCCAGTATTTTTTCCCCAGAGTCAACTTGGCCATCAGCGCAAAATCAAACATGGGGCTAACGATTTCGACAATCTCTTCGCTCTTTGCCTGTTGCGCGAGTTCTTCATTCTGTAAAACCGCAAATACGGCCTCGAGTCTGCCTTTTAAAAAGTCTTCGGCGGGACAATTATCATCTGCGATGGCGGTCTGACTCAGAATCAGCAAGCATATACCAACATACCATAAGCGTTTCATGATCCATTCCTTAAATATAGAAATTTGATACCCTGCCGTGATCGAATTACAAATTTAATAAATACTAACGATATCATGAAAGGACCCGAATATACAGCAAAATTCTAAATCCACAAATAAAAACAGTTGACGCAAAGATGATCTTAATTTAAAAGATCGCTGAGTCAACGACCACCCGCATAGCGGGTGCCTTGCCTTTTCGGCCATAGGCCGAAAAGGCAAAAGCACGTCAGTGCTTTAATCGTTGCGGTTGTAATCCCGCCGCGACGGGATTTGAAAACAACCAATCGCTGCAACGGAAAAACCGGTTCTACATTTATAACAGAAATATTTTATCATCTGGCAATTGAGAAGGGGGTGGAAACCATATTTTATCCACAGAAACGTACCGGATACATTAAGGAAAAAGGCCTTGGTTTCATTCACATCTATTATGGACAGGGTGTCGGTAAAACCACGCGGGCAATAGGACTGGCGATGAGAGCAGCAGGCGATGGCCTTCAGGTGGATATTGTTCAATTCATGAAATCCGGAACTTCGGCGGAAGTGGCCATCTTTAAGAAGATCCCTAACATCCAGTATTGGTGCCCTGGCAAACATCCGTTTATAATGACCAGTGGCCCAAAGCCGGCACATTACGAACATGCGGCCAAAGGATTAAGTTTTGCATTTGAGGCCGTTGAAAGAGGAACTCACCTGCTCATATGTGACGAAATATTGGATACCATCATTTTCGATGTTTTAAAAAGAGAACAGCTTCTCGAGCTCATCGAAAAATGCAAACACAGTGTCGAGCTGGTGATGACCGGCATCAATGCGCCCGACATAATTATGGATCAGGCTGACTATGTGACAGAATTTGTGCAGGTCAAGCATCCCTACTATCAGGGCGCCAGAGCCAGGAAGGGCATCGAATACTAAAAATACTCGTGTTACGTGTTACGCGGTGCGCGTTTACGGCAAAAAAATCTACCGCTATGAGCCGCAACCCGTACCTCGCAACAAGTAACGCGTAACCCGCACCACGCAACGCGCAACACGCAACCCGAACCACGTTTATTTCTGATTTAAGATTTCTTCCGGTACGAGTCCTTCCAGATGGGGAAAGGTATCGGTCATATGCGGCAACTGCATGGCTCCCATAAACTCCTGCTGAAAATTCGGCTCAACAGTTAGTTCAATATATTCTACATTACGGGATACCCAGTTGGCCTCCACGCGTTTTTCGCGATTCAAAAGAGCCGCCCGGCAGCCATCTCCGGCGGCATTGCCGACCGAAACGATTTTTTCGACCTCACAATCCGGAAACAACCCCATGATCAGGGCCTTTTCGCGGTCGACGTGGGTTCCAAAAGCTCCGGCAATTTTGACTTTGTCCAATTTCTCAACACCCATGCGTTGCACCATCAGTTTACAGCCGGCATAAAGCGCTCCCTTGGCAAGTTGGATCTGCCGCACATCCTTCTGGGTGACCACTATATCTTTATCGATACTGGTCTCTTCGGCCCAGGCCAGCACAAATTCATACTGGCCGGTATCCGGGTTTTTACGGAAGCGGTCGGACTTCGGATCCTTTTTGTTGAAGGCGCCACTTTTGGTGACGATGCCGGCCTTGTAAAGCTCGGCCAGCAAATCCAGAATTCCGGATCCGCAGATTCCTTTGGCTTTCATATCCTTGGGCTCGGAATATTTGCGCCATGCATCTCTGCCGATAACTTTGTAATCCACCTCATGGGTTTCGGGATCGATCTTGATACGCTCCATTGCCCCGGGGGCAGCCCGCATCCCGAAGGCCAGTTGGGCACCCTCCAATGCCGGACCGGTGGCACAGGACGATGAGATCAGCTTATCCTTGTTACCCAGAACCAGCTCGCCATTGGTTCCGATATCGATAATCAGCTGGATGTCATCTTTGTTGTAAGGTTCCTCGGCAATCAAGACACCGACATTGTCCGCTCCCACAAAACCGGCCTCGTTCGGCAACACAAACACATTCGATGAAGGGTTGATATGGATCCTCAAATCACGGGCTTTGATATCCAGGCTGTGGTGGATTACCGGCGGAAATGGGGCCAGGCCCACATGTTCCGGGTCGAGCTGAAGTAAAATATGATGCATGGCGGTGTTGCAGCCAATCGTAATATCTTCGATATCTTCCTTTTCGAGACGAAGATAGGTCTTGCCCTCCTCCGGCACTTCGATCCATTCATCGGGGCCTTCTTCACCCTTTTTCTTTTTGACCTTTTTCTTGGGTGGGTAGGTGGCGGCAATCGCCTGGTCGATCAGGGTGTTGAGGGCTTCGATGATGTCATTGCTCATCTTTTCAAGGCCGCCCTCGTTCATCATGTGATAGGTGATGCGACTCATGACATCTTCGCCATATTTGCACTGGGGGTTCATCATGGAGACCGTGTCGATGACTTCCATGGTGGAGAGGTTGCAAAAATAAGCGGCCACCGTTGTGGTTCCAACATCTATGGCCATACCATAATTGGCTTCAATATTCCCCGGCCGAACGCGAATGATTTCTTTATCCATCCATATGCTAACCGTGACCTTCCAATCCCCTTTACGCAAGGCCCCTGGCAGCTGCCGCAGTGTCTGTATATCTACGCTGAGATCTTTGAGGTCATATTGCTTTTCCAGTTCAGCACAGATCCGTTCAAAATCCCCGGTGGGTTCCTCAAATGACGGCTTTTCGACTTCGACGTAGTACAATTTGACCGCCGGATCGTGATCAATGTGTATATCGCGCGCGGCCTTGCTGACCACCTGTTTGCCGGCCCGAGATTCTTCCGGCACGAAGACCAGGAGATCTCCGAGGATTTTGGCAACGCATCCCAGCCGGTATCCCGTCGATCTTTCTTCAGCATGGATGAACTTTTCCTCCTCATCCTGCCAGGGACTAACATGCGATAGCTTGGAGTCGATACCGTATTTTTCGAAAAACCCCTCTTCGATCCGGACCTTGCACTTGCCACAGACTTTCTTTTCCCCGCACAACGCTTCGATGTCTGCACCCAATAGGCGTGAGGCCTCGATAACGCTGATTTCTTTCGGCACCTCTCCTCTTCGACCGGAAGGTTGAAAGATTACCTTGGCCATTTTATCCTCCATTTGCATCTCTCCTTCTTTCAGTCTGTGTTAACCCTTTTCCTGCAGTTTTCTCAACTGGCTGATCATCTTAATGGCTTCCTGAACGGCATTGCCGGCCGATTCCGCGTAACCGTCTGCGCCAAACAGGTCTGCCACGTCTTGCGTCACCGGGGCCCCGCCCAGCATGATGGCCACATCTGGATTCTTTTCCTTGATCATCTCGATGACCTTTTTCATGCCCGTCATGGTGGTGGTCATCATGGCCGACATGGCCACAATTTCCGAATCGGTTTTCATCTGTTCTTCCACAAATTTCTCCAGGGGAACATCGCGCCCCAGATCATGAACTTCAAAACCGCCCACATCAAACATGAGTTTAATTATATTTTTACCAATGTCATGCACATCCCCCTGCACCGTGCCGATAACCACCTGTCCCATTCTCTTTCGTTCGTCCGCTTTGATGTGAGGCCTGAGAATATCCAGTCCGGCATACAGGGCGTCGGCACACATCAGCATCTCGGGAACAAAATATTCCTGTTGGTCATAGAGGTCACCAACGGTTTCCATACCCGCCGCCAGACCGTTCATGATGGCCTCAAATGCATCCATGTTCTCGTCCAGCGCGACCTGTGACCACTCTTTGGCCATGTCTTCATCGTATTCCACAACGGCTTCGGCCAATTTTTCAAGAATTTCTTTTTTTCTTGCATCGTCCATAGTACCCTCCTTATGATTTGGTACATCTCTTAAAGTTGTAAAACATAGTATCTGAGGTGTTTCATGTAATTGGAATGTTGGAGTCATGGAATGCTGGAATGTTGGGTTCTATTTAAACGGATTCATTCCTTTTAAAACCAATATTCCATTATTCCACCATTCCATTATTCCATGTCACAAACCAGGATTTAAGCCGCTAAATACCCCTTGTTCCGGTTTGTAATAGAAATTTCGAAAACCTGGCTTAGAGTCTTCCTACGGCCGGTGAAGCTTTTTTGCCGTATTCCCTTACGGTGCGGACATAGGCCTCGACATTCTCTCTTTTAACATCCGGCCACAGATCACATCCCGGCCATACTGCATCCACGCCGTCGTCGATGTTCTTTTTGATCTCCGGCTCCACGTCGGCAACATCGCCGGTAACCAGGGCGTCATAGGGATTAAAATATCCGAACAGCAGGACATCGTCTCCGAGCTTCTTTCGCGTTTCAGTAACCGTATTCTTGTGATCCACACTGATGGCATCGGCCCCGCATTCGTGCATCATCTCAATAATCAGGTCGGTAGATCCGCAGATATGATTGATCGTTGGTATTTTCAAGGAGTCAAAAACCCTTGTGAGGTTTGGCTGGATGAGCGTTTTCCACATGCGCGGCGAAATAAGGTCCGATCCCGAACCCATCTCCCGGATACTGATGTAGTCCACGCCGATTTGCTCATAGTGTTGACCGATCTTAATTACCAAATCGGTCATATCCGATAAAAAGGCCTCGATTCTATCTTTGTCTTTTCTAAGTCCCTTCAGCAACAGGTCCAGTTCATAAACCTGGCCGGCCATGGTGAAAGGCCCCAGTAGCCATCCACCGACGGCATACTTTTCGTTCTCGTAAGCCTTGCCAATTTTAATGGCCTCGTCTACCAAGGGCATCCGACCCCTTTCGAGGATATCGTCGGGGAATTCCACATCATCCAGGGAATTCCACTTATATGGAACGGTCGGAAAAAGGATATCATCCGATTCTTCATACAGACTGATGCCCCTTCCCATCGCTTCGGGAATGGTGCACATGTCATAGGGGATGATCAAGGCGTCAAAGTCGAACATTTCAGCTGTTTTGATCGCCGAACCGGCCATATATTCGGCCGACGTATGGACCTGCGGGAATCGAATGCCCATCTCCTGGATCGCCTGGATGAGGACCATACCCTGACCGCTAAAAACGGGCATGACATCGATCGGCTCTTTATTGAAAAGTTTCATTACCCTCTGTTTTGGTGTCAATTCAGTCATTGTTTACTCCCTTTAGTGTGTTGTTATTTGATATTCTTACGACCTAATCCGGATCCGCCGGAGGCGGAGAATAATTTGCCACAAAGGCACCAAGACGCCAAGCGAAACGCGGAACATTTTGGTTAATATTCAACTTTGTGTCTTTGTGTCTTAGTGGCATAAATGTTTTACTATCTAACCTCTCCGGAGCGCTCCTCTTGTGCTAAGGGCTCCTGGGGCCGTAACGCAGCAGTCGGGCATACGGCTGCACACTGACCACAGGAAGGACATTTTTCCTCTACCAATGAGGCGTCTGGAGACAGCGTCAGTCTGGTCTTATTTCCCCGATAGGCAAAATCCAGCAGCGGCTCTCCATGCAGCCGACTGCACACCCAGACACATTTGCCGCAAATAAGGCACTGAATGGGATCGTAGGTGATATAGGGATTGGTAGTGTCCAGCGGCAGAAACTCCGTGGGCAATCCTCTGAAGTCTTCGGGCCGCTTGAGCTTGACTTTGACTTTGGCCGCAAGTTTTTGCAGATCGCATTTTTTGTTCTTCCAGCAGGCCCGACAATCAAGGTTATGGTAAGCGATAAGCAACTTATAGGCAGTCCGCCGGACCCGCATGACTTCCGGAGTCTGGGTCTGCACCTTCATGCCGTTTTGTACCGGCAACGTACACGCGGTCACCAGGCCGCGGCCTTCGACATGGACATAACACAGGCGGCACCCCCCATAGGGGAGTTCGGCCTCGGGTATATAACATAGGTTGGGAATGTATATGTCGGCCGCCAATGCGGCATCTAAAATCTTGGTCCCGGCGTCGGCCTTGACGGGTTTTTCATCGATGGTTAATTCAACTTGTTGCATGCTTATTCATCCTCGTCGGGCGGCGCCTCAGCGGATGGCATCTCACTGGGGGGTACCTCACTGATGGGTGAAATTTTGACCACCGCGTCATATTCGGGAGGACAGACTTCCAAACAATTTCCACATTTGACGCATTTTTCTTGATCAACTACCTTATAGCGTTTGGGGTGCTCGACAATGGCTTCGGTGGGACAAACGACGATACAGTGCTCGCACCCGCGGTAACATTTTTCCGGAATGATGTAATAGGCAATCAGGTCACTGCACACCAGTGCCGGACAGCGTTTTTCCTGAATATGGGCTTCGTACTCGTCTTTAAAATATCGAATGGTGGTCAGCACCGGGTTTGGGGCCGATTTTCCCAGGCCGCACAAGGATCCGGCGATGATATCTTCACCCAAACCGATGAGCTGTTCGATATCCTCGGAATTGCCCTTGCCACTGACAATATCGTTCAAAATGCTGAGCATCTGGGTTGTTCCCAGGCGGCACAGGACACACTTGCCACAGGATTCCTGCACGGTGAAGTCCAGGAAAAAACGGGCGGCGTCCACCATGCAGTTATCTTCGTCCATGATGATCATGCCGCCGGATCCCATCATTGCCCCTGCTTCCAGAAGGGAATCAAAGTCGATGGGGGTATCCAAAAATAATTCCGGCAAACATCCTCCCGAAGGCCCGCCGGTCTGCACGCCTTTAAACGTTTTGCCGCCGGTTACGCCTCCGCCGATATCATCGACGACCGTCCGCAGAGTTGTTCCCATGGGCACTTCCACCAACCCGACGTTTTCCACCTTGCCCGCCAGAGCAAAGACGGCCGTGCCCTTGCTGCCGTCGGTGCCGATGTCAGCAAAGAATTCACTTCCCCGTTCGATGATCACGGGGATATAGGCGAAGGATTTGACGTTGTTGAGCTGGGTGGGCTTTTGCCGAAACCCGGATGCGATGGACTGGGGGGGTCTGACCCGCGGGAAGCCTCTTTTTCCCTCGAGGGAATACATCAGGGCGCTGGATTCCCCGCAAATAAAAGCCCCGGCACCTTGAAACACCTCGATGTCGAAACTGAAGCCTGTTCCCAGGATATTTTCGCCCAACAATCCGAATTGCTTGGCTTGTTCAATTGCGGTTTGGAGCCGTTCCACGGCCAAAGGATACTCCATACGCGTATAAATATACCCTTGAGAAGATTGCAGCACAAAAGCACAGATGATCATGCCCTCTAAAACGGCATGGGGGTCACTCTCGAGGACAACCCGGTCCATGAACGCGCCGGGGTCGCCTTCATCCGCGTTGCAGATGACATACTTGGGCGTATCGGCAGACATCAGGCAGGCTTCCAGTTTTCTGCCGGTGGGAAATCCGGCCCCACCTCTGCCCCGCAATCCGGATTGCTTGATTTCCGCGATGATATCCTCCGGGTTCATTTCCAGGGCCTTGGTCAGAGCGCTGTAACCGCCCAGGGCAATGTAGTGATTGATATTCTCTGGATTGATAAATCCGGAATTTCTAAGAAGCAACCTCTGTTCATGCTCACTGCGGGGCAATTCAGGGATATGGGGCGGAGTATCAATGTCGTCGCCGCCTTCAAGTGTCCCCAGCGCCAGTTCCATGCAGGGATCATCCTCCTGGAGATACCCTTCAACCAGACGCGGAACCACATCCGGCGTAACGTTGTTATAGCAGATGCGGGGATAATCGGGTTTGCTGATGATCACGAGAGGTTCGTAGTTGCCATATCCCACAGAACCCGTCGGCACAATCCTGGCCTCCACCTTTAACCTGGCAAGCTCTTTTTCGAATTCCGCAATCACTTCCAACGCGCCGGCAGCCCGGTCACTGGTAGCGGCACCAATCCGAATCACCGGGATTCCGTCCTGTTCTAATGACACCCATTCCGCGACGGCGTTTTGCTTGATTTCATCAAATGTCATCATGTTCTCTTATTGATAAATGCCTCAATTCCTAATTTTCTTCTTCTGCTTCTTGCTTGGCAGTTTCTTCTTCCTCCATCTTAAGGTTGACCAGCACTTCGTCCACTTTCGTAGAGGTCATTTTCGGAAAAATCTTGTCACCAATCACCATCACCGGAGCCAATCCGCAGCAGCCGATGCAGGCAACCCTATCCAAACTGAACTCTTTGTCTGCGGTTATTCCGCCCACTTCAACTTCCAGTGCCCTTTCCAGGGCTTCCAGAACCAGCCCGCCGCCGACCATGTGGCATGCCGTTCCCATACACATCTGAACGGGATGTTTTCCCAGAGGGATGTACCGAAAATGATTATAGAACGAGGCCACACCATAAATCTGAACATCGGTCATCCCCAAATGAGATCCGATATCGCTGATGGCCAGCTTGGGAAGATATCCGAAACTCTCCTGTACCTTCTGTAAAATGGGGATCAGCTGGCTTCGGTCTGCCTCACACTGTGCCAGTATTTCAGCGAGTCCTGCTCTAATTTCTTGTTCTTCGGACGCAGATAACGCTTCCATTATGCCGTCCACTCCTCAGATAAAAATTTTGGGATATCGCTTCCCTCCAGGGGACCCAGGATGATTTCCCAACCGGGAAGCTCCTCCTCCAATTCTGCCACCAGCTTTTTGGCCACACCCGGAATGATCAGCTTTCTATGTTTAACTTTGTCTTGCATGCCGTGTTTCTCGAAAAATTCCGCAATCGCCTCCCCGTTGAACTTGCCGGAGGTCCAGGCCGCCATGACTCCCAGCCCTTCGGTGTCTTTGATGCATAAATAGGCCGGCATATCGGCCTCCTCAATGGCGGCAGACACGATAAAATAATCCAGGGCATAATTGGTGGAGATCAGGATTGGAGATTTCTCATCCGGGTTGCCGATCTCGTATGCCTTTTCTTCGACGGTCATCGGCCTTCTGGGATCACTATAAATATTAAACCGGTGTACCAGCAGCGGCATAAGAAAATGCTCATCGGCTTGAGACAACACCACGATGCCGGCATATTTGGTCATCAGGGCGGCGGCGGCCACCGTCTCCTTATATTTATCCGGGTACATGAAACAGGGAAAGGCAATCGTCGGATAACCCAGGGGCCTGAAACCCTTTTTCAAACCAGCCCTTCTGATGAGGGTTTGGTTTTGAATGCCTTCCACCATATTTTTTGAGCCGGGATCCAAAACCATGTCTTCGATTCCTGCGGCTTTTAGATCCGACGTCACGGATACGACCGCCTCGATGCTTTCCCCCCTGACGCCTGCCGGAACACCGAGTTCCTTGAGTTTCGGGACAGCGGCACTCATATTCTCATTGGTTATGGGATACACCAGTGGTTTTCTGTCCGCACACAGGGCGGCGGCGGAAAACAAGACATCCGTATCCTCCGAGATGAGGATCAGCGCAAACTCCGTGGTATCATAAGCCTTTTTGACCAAGGCCTCGAATTTATCCTTATCGCCGGATTCAAAACAAAGCGCCAGCAGATTGATCCTGAGCTTTTGCCCGATTCTCTCAAAATCAAAAGCCTTAACGCGCTTTAACTTATCTTCGATTTCCGATTCGTCTGCTTGATCCGAAATCAGGATGGCGATGCCGGGTTCGTGAAAGAAGGTCTTTTCATGCCGAAACATGACTTCTTCTTCACCAATGGACAGCGCATTTTCGCCGGTTCCGATGGTCACAAGCTTTATGGGCGGAGCCATTGCGGCCTCCAATTGTGTCTTAACTTCCGGATCGAGATAAGGGCAGTCGTCGAGTTTAGCGCCCCCGGTAGCCAGCTTCATGGCAAACGCAAAGCAGGTTGCATAACCGCATTCTTTGCAGTTGGTTTTGGGCAACATTTTCATTATTTCCGCTCCTTTGAGCGCCATAACAAACCTCCTGTTTCTTCATAAAATAAGCAAAATATAACGTTCGGGGCTTTGCCCCAATGACAATGGGGCAGTTAAACAACCATCTCTTTTATCAGCTTGAGTGCCTCCGGGTGCCTGAGGATCAGGAGATTGGCTCCGGCCAGAAGAAACGAAATCCCGGTTGTGGCCTCCCAGAGAATGCCTTGTTCACGATTTTCTTTGGCCTCTTTGGTTCTCCAGCAATCCCCTCCGAAATCGCATATGATGGGCATCTGCATCATTTTGTCCTTATCGGTAAGTCCGAATTGCTTGATTTCTTCAATGATCGAGAATGTATATTCGAGTCCATAACCCAGAGCCGAAGCGGTCGGATCAACAACGATCTTTTCTGGCGGAAAAAATTTGCAAAGGACGATATTTAATTCTTTGGTTAAATTGGCATCCATCGATGCCTGCGCTACGATGGCGTGCCCGTGCTCCAGTGCAGCCTGGGCAATCTTTTCGTAATTCCCCTTGACCACAGGGCTTAGAAGTAAATTTTTCCCGGCACACACCCGGGCAACTTCCGTTAGGACCTGAGCGTCCTTTTCTTCCATATCCGTCCCCCATACAATCAGCGGGACATCCACGGCATCTGCCACTTTTTTAGTCATCTCGGCCGCTGCCTGCGGTGATCCGTCCTGGCCCATGGGATCGGTGCTCACAAGCCGCAGGCAGAGCATCTCGGCCCCGAATACCTCCACACATTTCTTGGCCCAGCTGACCGGGTCGGAAACGACATCTTCGTACGGTTCCAAAATCGACGGGGCCCAATTCTGCGGTTCTGTATCCAGAATTTCCAGGGCAAGTCCCGGTAGATTCGGAAGCGTGCCTTCAAAAGAATGGAAAGGCAGCGTGTTTTCTCCCCCTATTTTGAAGGTTTTTTCCCCGTGTCCCAACACGGTTTCTCTAATGTTTACAGAGATTTTCTCCAACGGTGGCTCATATTTCATAATATCTGCCTCCTTTTAGACTTCTAACCAGGAATGTGAATACAGTGACTTCCCCATGAGAACTTGTGCCGTTTTGACGTACTCGAGCTCCTTTTGCGGAAGTGCGGAGGTATCCATATCGTCTTCATCCATGGCGCGATAAATGAGCTCAACCATCTCCGGCTCCTCTCCCCGGATGAGACGAATAAGCTCATGGTCGAAGCCACTGACAATGGCAGAATGCTGGCCATATCTGCCGATCATCACCAGGAAAGTACGATTAAGCAAGCTTTTGAGCTCCTTGGGGGCACCATAGGATAAATTTGACAATCCACATGTGGATTTAGCTCCCGGCATTAAATCCTGCAGCATCTGTATGAATTCAAGATATGCCGTTACCTGGCGTTGATCCACACCGATGGGCAGCAGCACCGGATCCACCCAGATATTCTCATTGGGAATTCCCAATTCATTAGCAACGGCCGCCGACTCCATGATACTGGCTGCCCGTTCGTCTGCATCCGAGGGCAAGCCGGCATCGTTTATGACGGAAAGGACCACATCGGCCGAATATTTGGCGGCCAGCGGCAACATGGTTTCGATACTTTCGGTGGCGCCGGATGCCGAATTGATGAGAGCCTTTTTCTGGCAAAACTTAAGGCCGGCTTCCATGGCCACCGGATTGGTGGTGTCCAAACACAATGGCAGCTCGGTAACTGCCTGGACCGTATTGATGAGCCATTCCATGGTTCCTTCCGGATCCTTTTTTACAGGCCCCACATTCACGTCCAGGTAATCCATGCCATTTTTCGTCTGTTCCGTGACACATTCCTGGATCGGCCCCGGCTCCTGTTCCTTTATGACGCGCGAGATCTCCCCGGACATAACATTTAAGTCTTCACCGATGAGAATCATAATTCTAGTTCTCCTTTTTTATATGATTGATGATCTTGTTTGAAACACGTGAGGTGCGAGTATCCTGTCACCGGCACTTGATTGTTCTGTGGTGGTTGACACCCATAAACCCATTCCGAGCGCCAGGGGCATCGATAGTATTTTAGACCTTTTAAAGCAATTTTTGTGGGATGACTATCGTCCAGGGGATGATTTTTTGATGTATAAAGGACTATTTTAATGGATTTCCGATGGGTATTGAGCCTGAAAATAAGAAGGGAAAAACTTGCGCCGCACATAGTTGTGGAGCAACCCCCTTATGCAGCGAGCTTAGAAGGGTTTTCATTGATCGGGTTAACGATGACAACCATCCGATATTTTAAAGACGGGGATACAGGATTATGGCCTAATGTGCTTGACTCTGTCCGATATAATCTAAATAATTCAAGGCATCTTCATCACCCAATTCAGCGGCATGCTTGAAATCTTCCATGGCTTTGGCATCATCCCCCGACAAAAGATAAACACGTCCTCTGCCGTAATAATAGATCCCGTTTTGCGCATCTAACTTGAGCGCCCGGTTGATTAAGGAAATCGCCTGCTGATAATCGCCTAGCTGGCCATAGGATACCCCCTGTTCGAAATAGGCACGACTGTGATTCGGATTCAGGGCAATGGCTTTACCAAAAAACCGGATGGCAGCCTTGTCGTTTCCATAGGTGGCCACCAGGGCACCCTTCCTGAACCAATAGTCCGCATCTTTTTTGATGGCTTTGGTCGTCTTTTTTGTCGTTTTACTGAGCGCCGAATCCTTTTTGGATGCTAACTTTTCCTGCGCCCATGACAGCTGGCCGGGTCCGATTAAAAAGGTTAGAACCAGAAGGCCACAAATTAAATTCAGGCAGGTTCTTTTGGGTATCATGGAATTGTCCTCCACCATAAGTATAGAATTTTATTATACTATATGCCATGAAGGGCTAATATGTCAAAATAAAATGTATCACTGCAGCGACAAAAGGCTTGGATAAACACATAAATGCCTTGCATACCGTTTCCGAAACCGCAACCTGAAAAAAGGTCGCATAAGCTAAGTCGGGTCTGATTTCAAAGATCTAGGTTGACAATAAATCGGGGCTCCGATATCTAAGCGTTCATCTTTTTCGATCATTTGAAACCCTTACCTATTTGGAGTGGAACGAAATTAGATACACAATTGACAAGAAACTCGTAATCCGTTCGCAAACATCGCGTTCTGAACACACAAAAGGAGGTTGGTATGAAGAATTCATCATTTTGGCTTGTAATTTTGCTTGCGTTCATTTTGACGATCCCTTCGGTTGTTGCGGCACAACAAAAGGTTCGGGGCGTTACCGATACTGAAGTTACGATCGGCTGGAATACTCCTCTCTCCGGCCCAGCAGCCATCTGGGGGGTTACCGGGCTGGGTGGCAAAGCATGGCTTGATTATATCAATGATCAAGGCGGCATCCACGGCCGCAAGATCAAAGTGATCCTCAAGGATGACGGATACAATCCTGCCCGGTCCTTGGCCAATCTTCAAGAAATGAAGAATGAAGTCTTCGCGGTAACCGCCCTTCTGGGAACCGCGGTGGTCCATGCCTGCCGGGATTTTTTCCCTGAAAACAAGATGCCTCTGATAAATGCCTATGGAAATACCCGCATGTTCGAGGATTACCCCAAGGATAAGCTCCGCTATATTTTCGTTTCGTATCCGGATTACCAGGACGAGGGTGAGTTCCTGACAAAGTGGGCCTATAAGAACCTGGGCAGCCGGAAATTTGCCATCTTCTATCAGAATGATGATTATGGGAAGCTCGGCTGGTTGGGAATGGCCAACGGCGTCGGGAAGGTGTCCGGTGCCGAGACGGTCGCAGCGGTGCCCTATGGCGTCACCGAGAGGGCCCTCAGTGCCCATGCCCTCAAGCTCAAGGAATCCGGGGCAGATACCATTCTGCTGTACACCAGCCCGGTCCATGGTCCCCTTGTACTCAAAGAAATGGCAAAGGTTGGGTATCGTCCCAAGGTGTTGACCTCCTTTCCGCTGGGCGATCCGATTATGTATAAGATCGCCGGAGAGGTCTGGGAAGGGGTTTATCCGGCCGGACCGAACCTGGGCGGGATGCCCGGGGTAGATCCAGAGGCCGACCGGATTGCCGATATCCTCAAAAAATACAATCCCAAAATCGCCGGCAAGGAATATCTGGGTCTGTTTGGAGCTGTCAGCTCAATGTACCTGGTCGAAGGCCTCAAGCGCGCCGGACGGAATCTCACCGCCGAAACCATGATCCGAGGGATGGAATCCATCAAGAACTGGCAGTCTGAGGCAGGCGGTGCCAAGGTGACCTTCGGACCCAATCGCCGTCATGGAGCCAATGGCTCTCGGTTATACCGTGCGCAGGGCGGAAAGCATATACCCCAGACTGATTTCGTCATGTACAAACCGAGGTTTTAAATCGTGCCCTTACTAGAAGTTGACGGTCTGCGTATCAGCTTCGGCGGCATTCAGGCCCTGGCCGGGGTGGACCTCAAGGTGGAAGATGGAGAGATCCTCTCGGTGATCGGTCCCAATGGATCGGGCAAGACCACCATGTTCAATTGCATCACCGGTGTGTACCGTCCTGACCAGGGTCGCATCCGCTTCCGGGAAAACAATCTCCTCGGCCTGGCGCCGGATTCGATCGCCCGTAGAGGCGTGGCACGTACGTTTCAGAATCTACGCCTCTTCATGCATATGACGGCTCTGGACAACCTGCTTCTGGGTAGACACATCCGGTTTCGTAAAAACCCTCTCCACGCCGTCCTTCGTCTTCGGGGCGAAGAAATCCGCCATCGCAAGGTGGTCGAAGAAATCATCGATTTTCTGGACCTTCAGGCCTACAGACAGGCACGGGTATCCGATTGCCCGTATGGCGTTCAAAAGCGGGTAGAGATCGGCCGCGCCCTGGCCATGGAACCTCACTTGCTCCTCCTGGACGAGCCAATTTCCGGACTAACCTCAGAGGAAAAGGAAGAAACGGCTTACCGGATTAACGAAATCCGGGGCCGCTACGAGACGGCCATCCTTCTGGTGGAACATGACCTCAGAATCGCTTCCAGACTGGCGGACCGCATGATCGCCTTGGACTACGGCAAAAAGATTGCCGAGGGAAGCCCGGAAGAGGTCCAACGAACGCCCGAGGTGATCAAAGCCTACCTGGGAGAAGATTGAAAGGACAATGCGGAATGAGGAATTCGGAATGCGGAAAAAAATTAAAAAATTAAAGATTCCGAAATTAAAAAGATGGAAACGTTACTTAAGATCGCGAACATCGAGACCCTTTATTATGACCGGATCTATGCCCTGCACGGTCTTTCTCTGGACGTGAAAGCAGGGGAGATCTTTGCGGTCCTGGGGCCCAATGGTGCGGGCAAGACCACCTTGTTGAAAACCATTGCCGGCCTGCTGAAAGATCAACCCAAAAAGGGATCCATCGAATTCATGGGCAAACGCATCCAGCGTTTGGCTCCGGAGCGGGTCTCACGCCTGGGAATTGTCTATGTCCCGGAGGATCGCGGGCTGTTCAGAGAACTGACCGTCAAAGAAAATTTGGATCTGGGATGCTGGGGCCGAACGGATTCCGGCATCACGGATGACTATGAATTCATCCACCAGCTTTTTCCCATTCTCAAGGACCGCGCAAACCAGCAGGCCGAAACCCTCTCTGGGGGAGAGCAGCAAATGTTGGCCATGGCGCGTGCCATGCTGCGGCGGCCAAAACTTTTGATGCTGGACGAGCCTTCCCTCGGGCTGGCCCCCCGCGTGGGACGCGAAGTTTACGAGGCCCTTTCCCAAATAAGCCAGGCGGGCACGACCATTCTCCTGGTAGAACAAAATGCGAAAATGGCCCTGCGCATCGCTAATTTTGGCTACATCATCGAATCCGGGCGCATCGTTCTGGAGGGCACCGCAGGCGAACTTCAGGAAAACAAAGATGTGCAGGAACTGTACCTGGGTGTCGGCAGCGATACCGTATCGCCAAAAGGATGGCGATTATATAAGAAAAGGAGAACATGGTAATGCAAAACCAGGCGACTCACTTTCCGGAGCTCTTTTTCCAACAGGTGCAGCGCTTTAAAGGCCGGGTCGCCCTCCGACACAAGGATTACGGCATCTGGAACCGGATATCATGGACACAGTACGGCCAGAGTGTCCGTGAGGTGGCATCCGGTTTGCTATCCCTGGGTTTAGATCCAGGGGACCGCGTGGCAATACTCGGGGATAATCGTCCCGAATGGTTGATCTGTCATTTAGCGGCCATGGCCGCCGGAGGGTGCACCTGTGGTGTCTATCCCACTTCGGCTCCGGAACAGGTTGCCTACGTGGTCGGTCATTCGGAGGCCCGGGTGCTCTTCCTGGAAAATGAGGAGCAGGTTGACAAAGTTCTCCAGATCATCGACGACCTCAAGGTGGCTCAGGTGGTGGTTTGGGATCCCAAGGGACTCTGGGGGTTTTCCCATGAGAAAATTATATTTTTCGACGAGTTTCTTTCCAGCGGTCGCGCCTACCTGCATGATCACCCCGAATCTATTAGCGCCAGCATGAAAGCCATTGATCCCGATGACACGGCCATGATCATTTATACCTCCGGCACCACTGGACCGCCCAAAGGAGCCATGCTTTCCCACAGCAATATTTTGAAGCTTACGAATTCCTTTATTGAGGCCACCCCGTTTTATGAAAACGATGAGCTGCTTTCCTATCTGCCGCTGGCCCATATCTATGAAAATCTGGTCTCCCTTTTCCAGGCGGTTTGGGCCGGAGGCACCGTGAATTTTGTGGAGAGCATTGATACCCTGCCCCAGAACCTGCGGGAAATCTCCCCGACCGTCTTTTGCAGCGTCCCGCGCATATGGGAAAAATTTGTTTCGATGATCACCATCCGTATGTCCGACTCCACGCTGCTAAAAAAGGTCCTCTACAAGCTGGCCATTGGCGTGGGCCTGCGCTATGTAAGCACCCCTAAAGGCAGCCGACAACGAATACAGTGGGGCGTCCTTTACTGGCCGCTGTATTGGCTGGTGCTCTATCATTTGAAGCGACAGCTAGGATTCGAACGCATCCGTTATGCGGTGTGCGCCGCGGCGCCGGCCTCTCCAGAGTTGTTTCAATACTACAACGCCCTGGGCCTGCCCTTAAGAGAAGGATATGGGCAAACGGAATCCACCGGGGTGATTGCCGTCCAGCGCATCAACAGGCCCCGTTGGGGATTCGTTGGCGAACCGCTGCCCGGCGTGGAGGTCAAAATCGCCGAAGACGGCGAAATCCTCGCCAAGGGAGCCAATGTTTTTAAGGGCTATTTCAAGGATCCCGAGCTTACGGCCCAGACCATCAAAGACGGCTGGCTGCACACCGGAGATGTGGGTGAAATGGAGAATGGCCATCTAAAAATCCTGGATCGCAAAAAAGATATTCTTATCACGGCCGGCGGCAAAAACATCACCCCTGCCTATATCGAAAACAAATTAAAATTCAGCACCTACATCCAGGATGCGGTGGTCATCGGAGATGGGCGCAAATTTCTCACTGCCTTGATTCTGATCGACGAAGACAACGTTACCAAATATGCCCAGGACCAGCGGATACCATTCACCACATTTGCGGATCTCACCCAGAACGAACAGATACAAAAGCTTATTGACAATGAAGTCTTAAAGGTCAATCAGACGCTTTCTCAGGTGGAGACCATCAAAAAATTTAAATTGCTCCCGAGACGCTTCTATGAGGAGGATGGGGACGTCACGCCCACAAAAAAGGTCAAGCGCCGGTTTCTGGAAGAACGCTACGCAGACGTGATCGATAAGATGTACAACAGGTAGCCCTTATGGATCTGATTGAAAATTATAAACAAGAACTGCAACTCATTCGCAAACCCTGGACCCGCGTATGGGTGGGTGCCCTTGTCGTCTTTCTCCTGCTCTTGCCCTGGTTCGCACCGGAATACATCATCTATACGGCGACCGTTATTTTCATTTACTCGATCGGGGTTCAAGGACAGAACCTGCTCATCGGATACACCGGTCAGATCTCCTTCGGGCAGGCGGGTTTTCTGGCCATCGGCGCCTTCACCTTCGGGCATCTCAGTCGTTTCGGCATCCCCTGGCCAATAAGCCTTTTGAGTGCCGGTCTGGCGGCAGGATTGTTCGGCATTGTGGTGGGTTTTCCTTCTTTGCGATTGAAGGGACCGTATTTGGCCATTGCCACCCTGGGCTTCGGCATTGCCGTATATCAGGTATTCCTGAACTCTGAGATGCTGTCCGGCGGCCGCATGGGGCTTATCATCCAAAAGCTCGATCCCATCTTTGGATTGTCGCGTATCAATTTCAATTATTATTTCTATTTCTTGATTGCCCTGTTGTTTACGCTGACCACCTACAATATCATTTCTTCTTTTGTGGGGCGCGCCTTCATCGCCATTCGTGATAATGATATCGCGGCCGAGGTTATCGGGGTGAATCTGACCCGCTACAAGCTGCTGGCCTTTGCGGTCAGTTCATTTTACACCGGGATTCAGGGCGGACTTTACGGCCTTTTACTGGGGTATCTGGAGCCCAACATGTTTACCTTTATGGAATCCATCACCCTTTTCGTGGCTGTGATCATCGGGGGATTGGCCTCGGTGGAAGGTTCCATCATGGGGGCTGCGTTTGTGATTCTGGTACCTCAATTCTTCAGTGAATTCAAGGAAATGGTTCCCGTGGTCTTCGGGGTCACTATTCTGCTGGTGTTGATCTTTGAGCCTTATGGGCTTTACGGCCGATGGTTTAAGATGAGACTCTATTTTCGAAACTGGCCCTTGAGATAACACTTTAATTATTCGAATATCGAGGTAATAAAATATGGCAAACTTCTGGCAGTATGTTATTTCAGGCCTAGCGACCGGCGCAACCTATGCCCTGGTTGCATTGGGCCTGGCACTGATTTATCGCTCCTCACGCATCCTGCATTTTGCTCACGGCGATATCACCACTGCCGGGACCTTTGTTGCTTTTACTCTGCTTGGGTTGAAGCTTCACTTTATGTTTGCCTTTATCTTAGCCCTGCTCTTCGGTGCGGTCCTGGCAATGATCTTCTATTTCTGTGTGTTGATCCCCGCCCAGCGCCGTGAAGCCACCCAGCTGGGACAGATCATCCTGACCCTGGGACTCGGGCTGATCCTTCAAGGCCTCGTGGCCTACTTTGGCGGCACCGAAACCCAATCCTTCCCTTTTCCCCTCTCAGATTTCAAAACCTTTCAGATTGGTGGGGTGGTCATCAGCCATTTGAGTCTGGGCACCATTGGCATCGGTTTGCTGACGTGCCTGCTTTTTTATCTGCTGGTGCAAAAAACCCGCATCGGTCTCGCCATGCGAGCCACTTCCGAAAATCTTCCGGCAGCGCAAACCATGGGTATCCCCACCCGCCAAATCCTTGCGCTGAGCTGGGGACTGGCCGCGCTTTTGGGCGTTTTGGCCGGCCTTTTTCTGGCCCCCGCCCTGCTGCTTGATCCTTTCTTCATGCTGGAGCCGTTTCTGAAGGGCTTTGCCGCTGCGATTCTGGGGGGACTGAACAGCCTGCCAGGGGCTATCGTGGGCGGCCTGATTCTCGGAATTGCCGAAAGCCTGGCAGGCGGTTATGTTTCCATCGCCTTCAAAAACACCTTCGCCTTTCTGGTGATCATCCTGGTTCTGCTGGTTCGCCCGGAAGGTCTGTTGGGCAAAGAATTCAAAGAACGGGTATAGATATTATTCCGCAGACGGACCAGTCAGATGATCGATTTTGGGAATAAGTCAAGAGGATATTTTGTGACATGAATGATTCGAGCAAAAAAGTTGCGATTATTACCGGCGGGGCCTCCGGCATCGGCCGGGCGCTGTGTAAGGAACTCGCCGGTGCCGCAACGCTTATCATCGTTGCAGACGTCAATGTCGATGGTGCCAAACGGGTGGCAGCGGACATCAACGGCAACGGCGGACAGGCGCTGGCCGAAGCTCTGGATGGCGGCATTGCCGCCCAGGATGGTGGTGCCCGAACAGGCGGCGCAAATCATCCTTAAAG
>JASFPE010000002.1:0-42184 GCA_050116155.1 Desulfobacterales bacterium | reverse complement strand
GAACAATCTGCGGCATAACCGGGGCATCAATCTTGCCGGCTTTAAAATTGTTTAAGATCTCCAAAAAAATTTGCTTTATAATTGCTTTGTCTTTTTTCTCCAGCCAGCCTTCGGATTCATCCGAAGCGGATACAATGAACTTCACAAAATTGTCGACAAGGTTATCATCAAATTGCTGGCCGGATTTATTTCTTATTGCAATAAGCGCTTCTTCTGTGCTGAGCCCCGATGGTTGGTTCCTTGGCGATGTCATCGAATCATAACTGTCAAATAGGCTAAGGATGCGGGCTCCCAGCGGAATCCTCTCGCCTTCTAAGCCATCCGGATAGCCGCTTCCGTCAAAGGCTTCATGATGGTGGCGGATAATCGGCAAAATTCCGTCTAAGCAAGTCAGGTTGGATAAAATGCTTTGGCCGTTAACCGGATGATTTTTTACTAAGGACTTTTCATCTTCGGTTAATTCTCCTGATTTTTGTAAAATATCCAGGGGTAGAAAAATCAAACCGATATCATGCAGTACCCCTGCAATAAAAATCGCTTCAACGCCTTCATCGCTGCAGGTAAGAATGCTTTCACAAAAATTTGCACAATTATTGGCAACCCGTTCACTGTGATTTTTTAGGGATGGGTCCCGTTGCTCCATGATCGCCATCAGCGTTCGAGCGAGCTCAATCATTGTTTTTTCGGACGCAGGGAATATTTTTGGTAATGCCTTATCTTTCATAAGCTCTGTATATTATTATATATATAAATAGGGTTACAAATCAATTAAGATTTGACAGGAAACGCTGTTTTCCATATTATTATTTCTGTCGCAAACGGTCCTGAATTTCCAATCATAAACCGCGGTCCCGGGTTGCCGTTGTCTCTCACAAGGATTAATTCGATAATACCCGGAACCGCAAACAGGGCAATAAGGCTTCTGTTTCAACGAGTTAACGGGAATATCACCATGGAAATACCCGAGACGTGGAATGTAGATTTTATTGACGCGCAATATAAGCTGTGGAAAGCGGATCCAAACAAGGTATCCAAAGATTGGCAATATTTCTTTGAGGGCTTTGAGCTGGCCAGCGCAGGAAAGATCAAATCTGCAGCACCGGGAGATCCGGAAGGACATCTGCAACAGGCCCGCGTTCAAAAACTCATTTACCGCTATCGTGATGTCGGACATTTAATGGCCTGCCTGGATCCTTTGAGCGCCTGTCCCACCGATCACGCCCTGTTAAATTTAGAAGCGTTTCACCTTTCTGCAGATGATCTGGAGCGGGAGTTTCATACACAGCGCTTTTCGACCTCCGGCCGGGCACCGCTGCGTGAAATTGTAACGGCGCTGAAGGAAACCTATTGCCATTCCATCGGCGTCGAGTTCATGCATATTCAGGATCCGGCTGAACGCAACTGGCTGTTGGATCGAATGGAATCAGGGCGAAATCAACCCAACCTGGACACTCCCATGAAACAGCGCATTTTGGAAAAACTGGTTCAGGCGGCTTTGTTTGAACAGTTTCTCAACAAAAAATACATCGCCGTCACCCGCTTTTCCCTGGAAGGCGGAGACGCTATCATTCCGGCATTGGATCGTCTGATCACACACGTGGCCCAACGAGGATGTCACGAGATTATACTGGGCATGGCCCATCGGGGGCGCTTAAATGTTCAGGCAAACATCTTAAACAAACCCCTTGAAGATATCTTCAGTGAGTTTGAAAGCTGTTACAATCCCGATGATCTCGTCGGTGCGGGTGACGTAAAATACCACCAGGGATATATCACCGATATCCGCCCCGACGAAAATCAAAAATTGCGCATTTTTTTGATGAACAATCCCAGCCATCTGGAATCGGTGAATCCGGTGGTTGAAGGATTTGTTCGCGCCAGACAGGATATCCGCGATGATCGCCATCGCGAACAGGTATTGCCCGTGTTGATCCATGGCGATGCGGCCTTTGCCGGCCAGGGCATCGTCACCGAAACGCTGAACATGTCACAGCTGGAAGGCTATCGCACCGGAGGCAGTATTCATTTGGTAATCAACAATCAGATTGGCTATACGACACTTCCCGAACACGCCCGCTCCACGCGATATTCCACCGATGTGGCCAAAATGCTGATGATACCCATTTTTCATGTTCACGGCGAAGATCCGGAGGCAGTCGTACACGTGTTCCGGCTGGCCGCAGATTACCGCTGGGAATTCAAAAAGGACGTGGTGATCGATATTGTCTGTTACCGCCGCTACGGTCACAATGAAGGTGACGAACCCTATTTTACGCAGCCGCTAATGTATGAACGTATCCGGCAGCGCCCATCGTTACATCAGATATATGCCGATCAATTGATCAACGACGGTATCGTCCAGGACCAGGACGTCAAAAAGATGGCGGATACCATCAACGGCCAGATAGAAAAAGCCTACGATACCATCCACGGCAGCGAATGTTTTTTCCCGGAATCACGGTATTATGAAAACTGGCAAGGGTTTCATGGAGCCTATACCCATGAACCATTAGAGTCCGGCGTAGAAAAAGAAAGACTTGTCTCACTTGCTGAAAAACTCAACACACTGCCAATAAACTTTGCATTAAACTCCAAACTGGAACGACTTCTGCAGAAACGACAGCAAGCAATTGATAAAGCAGACGGCATCGACTGGGCCAATGCAGAATCCCTGGCTTTTGCCTCTTTACTGACTGAGGGAACCCCCATCCGTCTCAGCGGCCAGGACAGTGGTAGAGGTACGTTTAGTCAGCGCCACAGCGTGCTGGTCGACCTTGAGACCGAAAAGCATTATATCCCGCTCAACGCCCTGGATGAAAAACAGGCACCATTTTGGGTCTATGACAGCTTGCTGTCAGAAGCGGGCGTTCTCGGCTTTGAATACGGGTATTCCATCGCCCAACCGCACGGGCTGGTACTCTGGGAAGCCCAGTTTGGCGATTTCGCCAATAATGCCCAATCCATAATCGATCTGTTTATTGCCAGCGGGGAATCCAAATGGCAGCGTCTCAGTGGTTTGGTTTTGCTGCTTCCCCATGGCTTAGAAGGTCTTGGGCCCGAACACTCCAGCGCGCGTCTGGAACGATTTCTACAATTGTGTGCGGCTGATAATATCCAGGTCTGTAATCCGACAACCCCCGGCCAATATTTTCATCTCTTGCGCCGCCAAGTTAAAAGCTCATATCGAAAACCGCTTGTTATTATGACACCCAAAAGCCTTTTACGTCATCCCCGGGCCGTTTCTAAACTCGATGACCTGGCCTCCGGTTTTTTTC
This sequence comes from Desulfobacterales bacterium, assembly GCA_050116155.1. Lineage (GTDB taxonomy): Bacteria > Desulfobacterota > Desulfobacteria > Desulfobacterales > JAHEIW01. The sequence continues at coordinate 38,909 of JASFPE010000002.1, read as the reverse complement.
AGACGGTTATGGACGATCCCGCTAATTTGAAAGATCCTGAAGCCATCGTGATCTGCAGCGGAAAAATTTACTATGAGCTGGTTGCCCGCCGTCAAGATTTAGAGTCATACCATACGGCGATAATCCGTCTGGAACAATTTTATCCGTTTCCTGCCGTACGATTAAAAGAACTAATTGACAAATATAAGCGGGCCAAAACCCGGTGCTGGGTGCAGGAGGAGCCGCAAAACATGGGAGGATGGCAATTTGTCAGACCCCGTCTGGAAGCCTTAACCGAAAAACCTTTTACCTATATCGGCCGGACGGCATCTTCCAGCCCGGCCACCGGTTTCCCGGCAATTTACAAACAGGAACAGGCAAACATCACTGCCCAGGCCATAGGACCACCGGCAGGCGAAAAAGAGCAGGCGGCAGTGAGTTAATTCTAGGAGATACTCGATCCTCGATGCGCGATTCTCGATTTTATCTGTTTGCTCTTTACGATCTTAAGTTATCGAGCATCCAGCATCGAGTATCGAGTATCTGTAACGAAAGACGTCAACGGCGATTAATTTATTATTGAGGAGCTTTTATGTTAATAGAAGTCAAAGTGCCAGGCGTGGGAGAATCGGTAACCGAGGCCGTTCTGGCACAGTGGTATAAAAATGATGGGGACATGGTTAATAAAGACGAGCCGTTATTCGTTATCGAAACCGACAAGGTTACCTTGGAAGTGGTGGCAGAAGCAGCCGGCGTCTTGTCGATAAAAGTGACTGAAGGCGAGACCGTGGCCATCGGTGCAGTCGTCGGCACCATAGATTCGAAAGCCGCATCAGAGGCTGCAGAAATACCACCAGAGGATGAAAAACCTGAGGCAGAGCCGGTCAAACAGGAAATACCGATGGAGCCCGAACCGGCGGTCGAAACTAAACCCGCTCCGGATATTGAAAAAACGGAACCGACAGTAGCCGAACCGATGCCTGCATCACAGCCGTCTGTCACAGCGCCTGAGCTTGCGGAGCAGTTATTTCCTTCGGTGCGACGGCTGGTGGCGGAAAATAATTTAGATCCTTCCCGGATCGTGGGCACCGGGCCGGGAGGGCGTATCACCAAAGGTGATGTGATTTTACATCTGGAAGCTGGCAAGACTTCGGCTGCCAGCGATGCGCCGCCACAAGTTACCGTATCCAAAACAGTGCAAACGAAAGCCACGGTGGCACCCGTGGCGAAAATGCCAGCCGAAGAGCTCATCACCCGCAAGCCGATGACACCGATTCGCCGGCGCATTGCAGAGCACCTCCTGGCATCCAAGCAAAACACCGCCATGCTGACTACATTTAACGAGATCGACATGGCACGGGTAATGGCGATTCGCAATCAGTATAAAGACGGATTTAAAGAAAAATACGGGGTGAATCTGGGATTCATGTCTTTCTTTATAAAGGCAACTATAGAGGCCCTTAAAGAATTTCCTCAGATCAATGCATTTGTCGAGGAAAAAGACATTATCGAACATCATTATTATCATATTGGCGTGGCCGTTGGAACAGAGCGCGGGCTGGTGGTTCCGGTGATTCGTCATGCAGATACACTCAGTTTTGCCGAATTGGAAATGGCGATTGTGGATTATGTTACAAAAATCAACGAAAATCGTTTGGAGCTCTCGGATCTGGCAGGCGGCACCTTTACCATCAGCAACGGCGGCGTTTACGGATCATTGTTGAGCACCCCCATTCTGAATATGCCCCAAAGCGGCATCTTGGGCATGCATAAAATCGAAAAACGACCGGTGGTCATCGATGACGAGATCATCATCCGTCCCATGATGTATGTCGCGCTCAGCTATGACCACCGTATCGTCGATGGTCGCGAAGCCGTCACTTTTCTCAAGCGCATCAAAGAATGTGTCGAAAACCCCGAACGTATCATGATGGAGATATAAAATGGCCCAGAACGAAACCTATGATGTTGTCATAATTGGAAGTGGTCCAGGAGGATATGTGGCCGCCGTGCGTGCCGCCCAGCTGGGGATGAAGGTTGCCTGTGTGGAAAAAGAATCCCGCCTGGGCGGTGTCTGCCTGAATGTCGGCTGCATCCCGAGCAAGGCGCTGCTGGACTCCAGCGAATATTTTCTGATGGCCAAAGAGCAATTTGCGGCTCATGGCATCAAAACCGGTCGCGTCGGTCTGGATCTTACCACGATGATGGCACGCAAAGAACAGGTTGTTCAGGATCTTACCGAAAATGTTCGGCGATTGCTCGAAGGCAATAAAATCGAAATAATCCATGGAACCGCCCGGCTGGCAGGCGCGGATCGCGTTGAGGTTGATCTAAGCTCCGATGGATCCAAGCAGATATTGGCGTCAAAGGCAATCATCCTGGCCACCGGCGGCGAATCTGTTTCCCTGCCGGGCTTAGCATTTGACAACACGCATATTGTCAGTTCCACGGAAGCTTTAAAATTCGAAACCGTTCCCAAACACCTGGGCATTGTGGGCGGTGGATATATTGGATTGGAGCTCGGTTCGGTGTGGCTGCGTCTGGGGGCGAAGGTAACGGTTATTGAAATGCTGCCTAAAATTGCACCGACACTGGACGGCCAGGTGGGGAGAAAACTGCAGCGAGTGCTGAAACGTCAGGGCATCACGTTCCATATGCAAACCAGAGTAACCGCTGCAAAACTCGTAGGAAAAAACATACGGGTCACGATGGAACCCGCGGATAAAAAGGGCAAAAAAGGAACTCTAACCTGTGATAAACTTCTGGTATCTGTGGGCCGTCGGCCCATGACACATGGCTTGGGTCTAGAAGAGATCGGTGTTAAAACAGATGCCAGCAGCGGCCAGATTGTCGTCGACGCTTCGTATCGCACCTCGGTTCCCGGCATCTATGCCATTGGTGATCTCGTCCCCGGCCCGATGCTGGCCCATAAAGCCTCGGCCGAAGGTATTGCCACGGTTGAATGCATTGCCGGAAAACCCGGTGAAGTCAATTATGATGCCCTGCCGGCAGTAATTTATACCTGGCCGGAAGTCGCCAGTGTGGGCTTAACCGAAGAACAAATTAAAGCGCGGGACATTCCCTATTGTGTCGGAACCTATCCGTTCACCGGTGCCGGCCGAGCGCGCTGTATGGGGGAAACCGAAGGCTTTGTCAAAGTCATTGCCCAGGCGAAAACCGATCGTATTTTAGGCATTCATATCATTGGCCCCCGGGCAGCAGACATGATTGCCGAATGCGTGTTGGCTGTGGAAATGGGCGCCAGCTCCGAAGATATTGCCCGCACCATTCATGGGCACCCCACTTTTTCCGAGGCATTACAGGAAGCAGCCATGGCAGTGCAGAAATGCTCAATCTATGCTTCTTGAATATCCAACCTAACGTCGTTTTTAATCGGTTTTAAACAGATCCGTGCTGATATAGCGCTCCCCGGTGCTGGGCAAAATCACAACAATGGTTTTTCCGGCAGACTCAGATCGTCCGGCAACTTCCACCGCAGCCCAGATAGCGGCTCCGGAAGAAATGCCGCAAAGCAGACCTTCCAATTTAGCAGCCTGTCTGGCCGTTTCGAAGGCATCTTCATTGGTTACGGTAACGATGTCATCTATGATCGACTGATCCAATACATCCGGTACAAACCCCGCACCAATTCCTTGAATCTTATGAGGTCCCTTGGCACCACCGGATAGCACCGGTGATGCGGCCGGCTCTACGGCAATAGCCTTAAAAGATGGCTTGCGGGACTTAATCACCTGGGCAACACCCGTAATCGTGCCGCCGGTACCCACTCCGGATACTAATATATCAACGTTGCCTTCCGTATCACGCCAGATCTCCTCGGCGGTGGTTTCGCGATGAATTTTAGGATTGGCCGGATTTTGAAATTGATTGGGCATAAACGCCTTTTTCTCGGAATCATATATCTTCTGTGCTTTGTCTATGGCGCCTTTCATACCGTCAGCGCCGGGTGTTAAAACCAGCTCGGCACCCAGATGGGAGAGCAGTTTGCGCCTTTCGATACTCATGGTATCCGGCATGGTCAGACAAAGACGGTAGTTTTTGGCAGCACAAATAAAGGCCAGGGCAATCCCCGTATTGCCGCTGGTTGGTTCAACAATCAATGTTTGTGGATCGATCAGACCATCCACCTCGGCGGCTTCGATCATGGAAGCGGCAATACGGTCTTTAACGCTTCCCAACGGGTTAAAAAATTCAAGTTTTGCAAATATTCTGGCATCAATCTCTTCGGTCATGCGGTTTAATTGAACCAAAGGCGTTGACCCGATAGTACTGCTGATGATGGAATGATATTTCATCAATGTTCTCCTTAATTATTTAAATAGATTCACGAAATCGCGGTTTTCAGGTTCTATGTGCCTATTAAAAGGATGGTGTCAGGTGTCAGGTGTCAGGTGTCAGGATTCAATAATTGAGGAATTCAGGAATTGATAGAATACCTTCTGTTCCTGAATTTCTGAATATGCAATTCCTTAATTTGCCTGCTGAAACCTGACAAAAACTGGTACGCCCAAAAACTTTCAGTTTAGTAGTTACTACTAGTAATATAATAAGCGACTAGGCTGCTGGATTCAAGGTTCTTTTAATCTGGTTTTTCTTTTTTGATTTGTAAATCAGCCGCGGTGTCTCCAGGATGACAGAGGTGTCAGGCGGTACAGATTCCGTTAACCACACGTTGCCGCCGATGACCGAGCGTGCACCGATAACCGTATTGCCGCCCAGAATTGTGGCACCCGAATAAATAACCACATCGTCCTCGATGGTTGGATGACGCTTTTTGCCTCTGAATTGATTCCCGGCATCTTTGGGCAGCGAAAGCGCCCCTAAGGTAACACCCTGATAAATTCGCACATTTCTTCCGATCACCGTGGTTTCACCAATCACCACACCCGTTCCGTGATCGATGACGAATCGTTCGCCGATGCGTGCCCCGGGATGGATATCGATGCCCGTGATACTATGGGCATGTTCGGTCATGATTCGCGGCAGAAGCGGCACGCCATACGCAAAGAGTTTGTGGGCAACGCGATACACCGCAATGGCAAAAATACCGGGATAACTAAAGATGATTTCATCATAACTGTTGGCTGCCGGGTCACCATCATAGACGGCACGCACATCAGTTGCCAGTGTTTTTCGGATAGACGGTATCTCTTCGAACAGTCTGAGGGCCAAATGATGGCCCTGTTCCTCACACTCGCTGCACGCCAGATCATATCTGAAGCAATCATGCCGGATGCTGCGGCAAATCTGTTCTGATAACAAATCAAAAAGGGATGCAACCGATTGGCCCATACTATAGCGCAGATTAACCGGGTCAATCTTTTCCCTGGTAAAGTACCCCGGAAATAATATTTCCCTTATGCGATCAATGATATCAACCACAACTTCTTTGGAAGGAATCGGCTCGTAATCGATATGCGTGTAACATTCGCGATCATCACAGTTTTCGATGATATTCTCCGCAATGCGCGGAAGTTGAGATCGGATCTTCGCGAGGGAATGTACGTCGATTTTACAGCTATCTTTTCGACTGGTTTTTTCTGCCATTTTTGTCTCCCGACCAAATTCAATTACAAATATGAAATAAAGCTAAAACACAAAGGATAGCTTGTCAAAAAACTAAACCTGATGACAAACGTGTCAACAGCTCAGATAAATCAGCGTGACTGAATGTTGTTTGTAAAAAAGTCTAAATTTATTTCTTGACAGCACTTAGGATTGGATGTATTTCATACTAATTTGATATAGAATGATTTAGTCTGAAAACACACCAACATCAGGGTTTCAATGAAACTATCCACCAGAAGCCGTTACGGAACAAGAATCTTGGTAGATCTAGCCCGCCACAATGATCAAGGCCCTGTTCAGATCGGTGAAATTTCCAAGCGCCAGGACATCTCGGTGAAATACCTTGAACAACTCATCCGTCCATTGAAACAAGCAAACCTGGTCGAAAGCGTCAGAGGGCCTAAAGGCGGTCATATGCTGGCCAAAAACCCCGAAGAAATCACACTGGGCCAAATTGTCAGATTATTTGAAGGTCAAAGTGATCTGGTTGAATGTGTGAGCAATCCTGAAAAATGCAACATGGCCGACGACTGTCAGGTAAGGCTGGCATGGCGGGATGCCACCCGGGTCCTATACGAAAAATTGGATAGCACCACGATTGCCGACCTCATGCGTGGCAATCAAAATGAGCGGAGCGAACAAACCCTTTAGGAGGATGTTATGAAAAAAATTCTTATTTTAGGTTCAGGTGCAGGCGGTACAATGGTTGCCAATAATTTACGCAAAAAATTGAACGCCAATCAATGGGAGATCACTATCCTTGATAATGACGAAATCCATCATTACCAACCGGGGTGGCTGTTTATTCCGTTCGGTGTCTACACTGCGGAGGATTGTAAAAAGCCGAAACGAGAATTTATTCCCCAGGGTGTGAATTTTGTTATGGATGAAGTCATTTCGCTGGATAAGGACAACCGCAAGGTGGAAGGTAAAAAAGCCTCCTATGATTATGATTGGCTGGTCATCGCCACCGGATGCACGATCGTGCCCGAGGAAGTCGAAGGAATGATGGATGCCTGGCACAAGGATATCCACGACTTCTATACGCTGGAGGGTGCCATCTTACTGCGCGAAAAAATGAAATACTTTGATAAAGGCCGCGTGGTGTTGAATATTGCCGAATTGCCATACAAGTGCCCGGTAGCACCCATTGAGTTTGTCTTCATGGCCGACTGGTTCTTTGATGTCAACGGTGCCCGGAACAATGTGGAAATCGAAATGGTCACCCCGATGGCCGGAGCATTCTCCAAACCCATTGCATCCAGTATTTTAGGAGATATCGCCATTCAAAAAAACATCAAAGTCACACCCAACTTTGATATCGCCCAGGTCAATGCCGAAGAAAAAACCATAGAGTCTCACCGGGGCGAGAAGGTGGATTATGACTTGCTAATATCCATCCCACCGAACTTTGGTGCGAAATTCCTCGAAGGTACGGGATTGGAAGATCCCCTGCGCTTTGTGGACACGGATCATTTTACCCTTAAAGCTAAAAATGCAGACCATATTTTTGTCGTCGGCGACGCTACCAATGTTCCCGCATCCAAAGCCGGCGCTGTAGCCCATTATGAATCCGAAACGGTGGTGGAAAATCTCCTGCGCGAAATCGACGGTCAGGAACCCAAAGGAACATTCGATGGTCATGCCACCTGCTTTATCTGCTCGGGATATGAAAAGGCATTTTTGATTGACTTCAACTACGAATATGAGCCTTTGCCCGGAAAATTCCCCTTTCCCGGATTGGGACCCTTCAGCCTGCTCGGAGATAGCTACATGAATTACTGGGGCAAAATGATGTTTAAATGGGTCTATTGGAATATGATGCTCAAGGGCGTTGAGTTACCCTTAGAGCAACAGATGACAATGGCCGGTAAAATGCGTCACGTTTTGACAGAAAACCAAGGAGGTGCCTAATGACGACCGAAGAACAAATTCTGGAGCGACTCGATCGCATCGAGGCCCAGCTGGCACCGATTTCACAATCTGCCAGCAGTCTTCAAGAGCTCAGGGAAGATTTGATCCCTTTAAGCGGCCAGGCTTTCAGGCTTGTGACCCGTGAGCTGGAAGACATTGAGTCCGGGTTTCAGCTGGAAGATCTTTTGGCCATGCTAAAGCGGATGCTTCGCAGCGTCAAACATATTACTTTCACACTGGAGCAGCTGGAAAATATCGTGGACTTTGTGACCACCATAGAACCCTTGCTCAAATCCGCCGTTCCGCAGATCATCAATTATCTGGACGATCTGGAACAACGGGGCGTGCTGCGCATCATCACCTCTATGCTGGATGTGCGTGCCAAAATCGCCGAAGCCTATAACCCCGACGATATTGATCAGATCGGTGACGGTGCCGTAGCGGCCCTGGGATTGGCCAAGAAGCTCAGTGATCCAAAGGCGGTGGAGTTTTTGGAAAAATTTGCTGAATTACCCTCAAAGGTTGATCTGGCAGGTGCCAAACCGATAGGACCCTTCGGCATGTTGGGCGCTTTATCCAGTAAAGACGCCCGGCAGGGACTCGGCATCCTGATGGAATTAACCAAGGCCATGGGCAGCCTTAAAAACGGTGGTGCGCAAGCCGCCGAGGCGCCGGAGCCGATTGTCTGATGACGCCTGTCTTATAGATGGTGCGTCCACAAAAAACCTACCGAGGATAATTCATAAATGCTCTTTATCGAAAAAACGAGTGTCTCTTCTTGATCATGCAGGAGATCTAACATGCAAAAACATATGGTCCAATGTGAAGATGGACGGCGCAGACAGGCACGCATTCAGGGCATGCCACGGGAAGAAGGAGATTTTAAAATCTGGAAAGCCGGAGTGCGGTTGAAAGGCAAACATGTGTCCGGCGAAGCATGGTACAGTTTAAATACCAAAACATGGTACTTTTTAGCGAACCCGAAAGGCAAACATTCGCATTTGATGGACCGGCTGAATACCCAGCTGCGACAGGAGTCCATCAGAAAATTACAGGAGCATTTAAAGGTACTGGAATCCCGACGCATCATTGTGCAGAAAAAAATTACAGAACATCGCGCCACCCTGGATGCTCTTGAATCTGAAATGCAGGCGGTTAAAGCACGCATCGGCGAGCTGGAATCAGGCGCTCCTTTGGAATCGGGCGTGGCCCTTGAACATTCAAGCTATATCAGACGACACTAGAAGACCTTTGCAATAACAGTTATAAACTCAATCATCCGGGTGGCTGGTTAATCCCGCCGAATAGGCTTGTCCGGCCAGATCAAATGCAGAATCAGGCCACAAAAGGATGGGGATTCCTTCTTGGGTTGCCCTTTCGACGGTCTCTTGATCCGGCGTCTGGCCTCCGGTGAGAACGATTGCTGCCATTTCGCGCAGCACTGCCACTTTCACGATATTCTGATGGGCTTGCACAGTGAGCCATACACAGCCGATGGGTGCGTTAGCCATGACATCGCTTAAAAGGTCGCCGCAGTATCCGCCTTGAATTTCACGGTCGAGCCCATTTTGGCCTGCGGCGACATGCATATTAAACAGCTTTACGAATTCGTTGACGTTCACTTAATCTTTACCCTTTCATGGTTCGTATTGGATAACTAATGATATCTAAAACACACTTTAATAGAATTCAAGATCTTTTTACCAGACTGGGTTTTGCGTGCCATCTCACCGCCCCATGTCGGCCCTAAAAACCATATCGTAATGCTCCGATTCCGAAAGACTCCCTTTGGGTCATCGCGGATGGCTACCGTTTAACCCTAATAACTTTAGCGGCAACTCAAATAGAATTGATTATTTATGTCCCTTTCGTTATAGTGACCACCAAAACCACAACGCCCAACCTGCTGCGAATATCTTTTGATTGAATTTGATTATGGCCAATAAAAAGGAATTGCCTGACAACAAGCCGACAACCACATCCGCCATTTCGGACTTAAGTGCCCAGCAAATAATCAACCTGCTTCCTTGCTATATCTCAATTCAAGACCGAGATCTGCGCATTCTTTTCGTTAATCAAAATTTCGAAAATGACTTTGGTGATGCCATCGGCAAATTTTGCCACACGGTTTACAAAGGCTCACGTGAAATATGCCCCAACTGTCCGGTACAGAAAACCTTCCAAGACAAACGCCTCCATATCACCGAGGAGACCGTTCAGTTGAGGAATGGAAAAATCTGTCAAATACTCATTCAAGCGTCTCCCATCCTGGACGGCAATGGTGAGGTGATGGCAGTCATCGAAATGGCCACGAATATTACTCAGGTTAAGATAGACCAAAAAGAACTGGTCACCCTGGGCCAATCCATCGCGCTGTTATCCCACGGTATTAAAAACATCCTGGAGGGTCTGCAAGGCGGCGCCTATGTGGTAGATGAAGGCTTCAAAGACGGAGATCTGGAACTGGCCAAAAAGGGGTGGAAAATTGTCAGCAAAAACGTTTACGATGTTACCGATGTTGTAAAAAATGTTTTATATTCATCGAAAAACCGTCCGTTGAAATACGATACGGCTGCACCCGGTCAACTGGCCAAAGACGCATTGGCGTTGTTCCGAGATAAAGCGTCCGCCTTCAATATTCGCCTTAGAGAGCAAATCAATCCTTTTGTACCCAACGTTCAGCTTGACATCGGTAGCGTGCGCCGAATGTTGAATAATCTAATCTGGAACGCTTTGGAGGCGTGCATTAATGACAAACAAAAAAAGAATCACTTCGTCAGTGTCAAAGCTGACGTTTATGATGACGAACATATTATGTTTGAAATAACGGATAATGGCTGCGGAATAGATCCTGCCACCCAGCGAAATATTTTCGAGGAGTTTTTCTCAACCAAAGGAAGCGGGGGAACCGGGCTCGGTCTGGCCGTGGTGGAGAGGGTTGTCAACAAACACGGCGGCAGAATTGACGTAACGTCAACGCCGGGGAAAGGAACAAAATTTACGGCTATTTTCCCAATTAAGTGACCCTAATTGAGCGATGCTCAATTAGGCAATTTTATCTTGACGAAATGTTGAAAATAATAATATCGTAGCAAAAAGCTATAGTATCGTTAAATCAAAACATATCCAGCACAGGGTCGTCACCAATTTATCAGGATCTCAAAAGGAGAACAGCATGGAAAAAAACCTCAAAATCGTGATGGTGGATGATAATACCGATTTCCTCTTTACGATGGAAACCTTTCTTCAAAGAAATGGATTCGAGGTGCATACCGCCGATGAAGGTCAGAAAGGCATGGACTTGATCCGCAAGGAGCGACCCGACCTGATTCTGCTGGACATTATGATGGAGACACTGTTCTCCGGCTTTGAGGTTTGCAAACAGGTCCGATCAGATGACACCCTCAAGGACACTCCCATCATCGGTATCTCCGGAATGGGAGAGGAATTGGAGATCGACTACAGGCAATGGCCAGATTATGATTATTTCAGACCGGACGCATTTTTAGACAAGCCTGTGGAAAAGCAGCAGTTGCTGCGGATGATTCCGGAAGTCATCGAAAAAGCCAAGAAACGCAAACGTCGCCCGAAGTGGGAAAAAGACAGGGAAAAAGAGTGGGCCAAAAAGGCCTCTCAATCTAAATGATAAGACCCGCTGCAAACGCCAAAGACACTTCGGATATTTTGTTGAAGAAAGGTGTTTCTCAATAATGTCCGATACAATTTTCGATTATCTCTTCTACACGGCGCTCACGATTTTTCTCTTCGGTCTCATCTATAAAATTTCAGCCTGGTTCACTAAAAATATCAGTCGTTCAGAAAAAAACATCAAACCTTCCCATCGGGCGTTTTACGCTCTCAATGGCCTTTTGGGGGCAATTTTCAGTCCCAAAATACTCGCACTGCTCAACGCATTATTATTGGATGTCTTATTTCAACGTCGCATTTTGAAAGAAGACCTCGGCCGCTGGGTGGCCCACATGCTGATTTTTTACGGATTTATGCTGCTGCTGATCATGCATGCGCTGGAATCCGTGGTGACCGAAGCCATATTCAGCGACTATTACTCGACAGTGAATCCGTTTTTCTTTCTCAGGGATTTTTTCGGCGCGATGGTGGTAGCCGGTGTAATTTTGGTGGCCCTGCGGCGTTATATTTCAAAGCCACGGCGCCTGAGAACAGGCCGGATGGATCATTATGCCATTGGAATTGTCGCCCTGATTATGCTCTCAGGCATTGGCCTGGAGGGGCTTAAAATAACATCCCACAGTGAATTTCAAATGATGGTAGAGGATTATGCCGGCCTGGATGATGAAGACGAAATCAGCGCGCTTGAGACGGTTTGGGTGCGTGATTACGGCACGGTTTCGCCCAATATCGAAGAACCCTTTGATGCGGATTTATTAGAAGCCGGTCGTGAAGTAAACGTGGATAATTGCATGGATTGCCATGCATCTGCAAAATGGGCCTTCAACGGCTATGCCACCGCAAAAATTATTAAACCCGTGGCATTATGGCTGGATCAAAACAACGGTGTCACCGTGTTGTGGTATATTCACATCCTTGCCTGTTTCCTCGGGCTGGCCTATCTTCCGTTCAGCAAGATGTTCCATCTCATCGCCACCCCTTTTGTGTTAATGGCCAATGCGGTAATGGATCCCGATACATCATTGCCGGCCAATATCGTGACCCGCCAGGTGATGGAACTGGACGCCTGCACCCATTGCGGCAGCTGCAGCCTGAATTGCTCTGCCGCCATGGTGTTTGAGGCCGTCGGTAACGAATACATTCTGCCGTCCGAGAAGATGTCTTTCCTGAAAAAATGGGTTTCCGGCAAGAAGTTGGACGAACCTCAGCTAAAAGCCATCCAGGAGGGCATCTTTCTATGCACCAATTGTGACAGGTGTACGGTTCGCTGTCCATCCGGAATCCGATTGAAGGACTTGTGGTACGGTGTCCGTGAAGAGCTGCTGGTGAACGCCCCTCCCCTCGTGCACATGCTGACCCCATACTCCTTTGCGCGGGCAGTGACGGTTCGCAATCACATGGCGGCCGATACATACGCAAATCCGATTCTCAGGGCCAGACAGGCCGTTGCCGGCCGGTTTACGGATTTAATGAGCCGCGATACGGCAATTCCATTGAATACCCGGAATAATGAGGAACCACAGTCGGCTATTTCGGATAACACCTACGCGGCGTGTTTCAGCTGCCAAAGCTGCACCACTGTATGCCCGGTGGTCAGCAACTATGATAATCCCGAGCAAACCCTTGGACTTTTGCCGCATCAAATCATGTGCAGCCTGGGCCTGGGATTGGTAGAAATGGCATCCGGCGCCGGGATGATCTGGGATTGCCTGACCTGTTACAAATGCCAGGAAAACTGTCCCCAGCAGGTGGAGGTGTGTGATATCTTATATCGGTTGAAGAACATCGCCGCAGCATCCATTGCGCGTTAACGCTCAATGGATGCTTATTGGTTATGTTTAAAGTGCCTAAAGTGAACTAAGGTAACCTGTTATAAGTTAGGAAGAATGTATGAAATTTGCTTTGTTTCAAGGCTGCAACATCCCGGCCCGGGTTGAGCAATATGCAGCCGCCACAGCTGCGGTAACTCGCAAGCTGGGTATTGAACTGGTTGATATGGCCGAATTCAATTGCTGCGGGTATCCGGCGCGCAATACGGATTTTCGTGCTTTTGTCCTGTCTGCCGCAAAAAATTTGGCGGTGGCACAAAAAGCCGGCCTGGATATGCTTGTGATGTGCAAATGCTGCTACGGAAGTCTAAAAAAAGTTGAGAATATTTTACATCATGACAAGAAACTGAAAACCGAGATTAATGGATTTCTGGCAAAAGAAAATCTCGAATATCGAAATGGAATTCAGATCAAACATTTGCTGTCGGTATTGTATCATGATGTGGGTCTGGACAGCTTGAAAGAACGCATAACAAAGGTGTACAGCGGCTTGCAAATAGCGGTTAGCTATGGTTGCCATGCGTTGCGTCCCAGCATCGTCACCGCTTTCGACGATCCCGTATCGCCAAAAATCTTCGATGAATTGGTAGAAATCACCGGTGCGTTTAGCGTGGACTGGTCTCGCAAACTGGATTGCTGCGGTGCCCCTCTGACCGGCATCAACGATCAACTCGCAATGGAAATGGCTCAGAAAAAAATAACCAGTGCCAGAGAAGCGAGTGCCAATTTTATTTGTACAGCATGTCCCTATACCCAGCTTCAGTTCGATAAAATCCAAACTTACTGGTCTGCCGGTGCTGATGATACGGAACTGCTTGCGCCTATTCTTTATCCACAGCTGCTGGGCTTAAGTATGGGCATTGATGAAAAGATTCTGGGCATTGCTGAAAATGGAATCGACCTTTCCGGTATTACTTCATTCTTAACGACGGAGTGATTATGTTCTTAACGACGGAGTGATTATGTCAACAAAAGAAGTCGGTGCGGTAATGGTGGTGGGGGGCGGTATCGCCGGGATGCAGGCATCCCTGGATCTTGCTGATTCCGGTTACTATGTCTACCTGGTTGAAAGTTCGAGTTCCATCGGGGGAATGATGTCGCAGCTTGATAAAACATTCCCCACCAACGACTGTGCCATGTGAATTATCTCACCCAAACTGGTCGAGGTCGGCCGGCACATCAATATCGAACTCCTGACCCTTTCCGAAATCGAAAACATTTCCGGCGAAGCCGGTAATTTCGAGGTCAACCTGACCCAGCACCCGCGCTACGTGGACGTGGAAAAATGCATCGCCTGCGGTGCCTGTGCAGAGAAATGCCCCAAAAAAGTTTCCAATGCATATGACGCGGGACTGGCCAAACGCAAGGCGGTTTACGTGCAGTATGCCCAGGCCGTTCCGCTGAAGTATTGCATCGATCCAGCGCAATGCATTTATCTCATCCGAGGTAAATGCAGAGGCTGTGAAAAATTTTGTCCAACCAAAGCCATCAACTTTGAGGACCAAAAAAAAGAAATATCAATAAATGTGGGCGCCATTATATTATCGTGTGGCAGCGGAGCATATAACCCATACACGTACGATACTTTCGGGTATTCAAATTCGGCCGATATTGTCACCAGCCTGGAATTTGAAAGAATCCTCTCCGCCTCCGGACCGTATGGCGGGCATCTGCTCAGACCGTCGGATAAATCCGAACCTGAAAAGATTGCCTGGCTGCAATGTGTCGGCTCCAGAGACAATCATATCGGAGCCAGAGGATACTGTTCCGGGGTTTGTTGCACCTATGCGGTCAAGGAAGCCATTTTGGCCAAAGAGCATAGCAAAAACGGTTTGGATGCGGCCATTTTTTATATCGATATTCGAACCTTTGGAAAGGACTTTGAACGCTATTATAACAAAGCCCAACAGGATCTGGGGGTTCGCTTCATCAAATCGCGCATCACCCATGTGGAGCCCATGGATGAAGACGGAAAGCACCTTATCCGCTATGTCGACGAAAATGGCAGGAGCGTTGGCGAAGCATTTGATATGGTGGTGTTGTCCGTGGGTTTAGGCGTTGGGGATCAGGCCATAGATCTGGCAAAAAAACTGAATATCGAATTGACTCCATATCATTTCGCAAAGACCGGCAGCTTTGACCCGGTCCAGAGCTCGCGATCCGGTATCTACGTGTGTGGCGCCTTTCAGGAGCCCAAAGATATTCCGACCTCGGTGATCGATGCAAGTGCGGCAGCCGGCAAGGTTGGAAGCACGCTATATAATGCCAGATGGACCCTTACCCAAACCAAAGAGCTGCCCCCGGAAATCGATATCAAAGGAGAACCCCCGAGAATCGGCGTTTTTATATGCTGCTGCGGAACCAATATAGCCGGATTTGTCGATGTGCCGGCAGTCGTTGAATTTGCCAAAACCCTGCCGAATGTGGCATACGCGGCGCAAAATCTGTTCAGTTGCTCTCAAGACACCCAGGGTCAAATTTCAGACATCATAAAAGAGCACCGGCTCAACCGGGTGGTCGTATCGGCCTGCACACCGAAAACTCACGAACCGCTTTTCCAGGAAACACTGATCAACGGAGGTCTGAATAAATATCTCTTCGAAATGGCCAATATCCGCAACCAGTGTTCATGGGTTCACAAAGACGATATGGAAAAAGCGACGGAAAAAGCCAAGGACCTCGTTCGAATGGCGGTCGCAAAAGTCGCGCTGCATGAACCCCTGACGGAGCCGGTGATGAAAATCAACCAGGCTGCCTTGGTCATCGGCGGCGGCGTGGCGGGAATGATTGCAGCCAAGACGCTAGCCGCCCAGGGATACAAAACCCACCTGGTCGAAAAAAACGGTGAGCTCGGGGGCCAGGCACGGTATCTCAATGACACCTGGCAGGCAGAGCCCATCGGTCCATTTCTGCAAAAATTAATCGATGACGTCCAATCTGATCAAAACATCGAAATTTTCTTTAATGCTCACGCGGACAACGTCGAGGGATTTGTCGGTAATTTTAAAACAACCATCCAAAACAACGGCAAGCCCAAAGTCCTGGAACATGGTGTCACGTTGATTGCCTCCGGCGCAGATGAATTCAAGCCGCAAGATTTTTTGTACGCTCAGGATCAGCGTGTGCTCACCGGCCTGGAACTCCAAAAAAAATTAAAGAACAAAGATCCCTTTGATTCCTGTCGTACGGCGGTATTTGTCCAATGTGTGGGCTCACGCATACCGCAGCGCCCGTATTGTTCGAAAGTTTGCTGTACCCAATCCATCAAAAGTGCTTTGAGCCTCAAATCGCAAAATCCCGCTATGAATATTTTTGTTTTGTACCGGGACATGAGATCATACGGCCTGCGCGAGGATCTTTATCGAGAAGCGCGCACCCAGGGAATCAAATTTATCAGATATCAAAACGATAAAGGGATCTCCGTCCTTACCGGCAAAGAGGCTCTGGAAATCCAATTTTCTGATCGTGTGCTCCAAAGACAGATGGTCATCCACAGTGATCTTCTGATCCTGGCAAGTGCCATGATCCCGCAAAAAAATAATCGCCTGGCGCAACTGTACAAAGTACCTCAAAACGATGACGGGTTTTTTGCCGAAGCTCATGTCAAACTGCGACCCAATGATTTTGCCACTGACGGGGTGTTCATATGCGGAATAGCGCATGCTCCCAAACCCCTTGAAGAATCCATTGCCCAGGCGCAAGCAGCTGCTTCCAGAGCGATAACAGTGTTGTCTGCCCTTGAAATTTCGGTGAGCGGGATGGTAGCGCTGGTCGATCAGAATTTCTGCAGCAATTGTGGTGTATGCACGGAGATCTGTCCCTATTCGGCACCGAAATTCAATGAAAAAACCGGAAAAGCGGAAATTCAACCAGCGTTGTGCAAAGGCTGCGGTTTATGCGTGGCATCATGCCGTTCCGGGGCCATTCATTTGAAAGGATTTGATACCGGCCAGATTATGGCCCAGCTACAATCGTGTTTGTTCGATGAGGCGCCGTTTGAGATCACTTTCAGTTAATTGAAGATAGTCAATGATTAGATAGCAGGAGTAATAATGAAGACGTTTAACAACCTGATCGAAGATGTACAGAAACCCGGGCTTTGCCATCGCTGCGGCGGTTGCGTAACGTTTTGTACGGCGATCAATTACGGCGCATTGGAGTTGGATTCCGATGGCAAACCCAGATATGCGGATGAAGCCAGATGTATTGAATGCGGGTTGTGCTACTCCATTTGCCCGGAAATCGATGAACTGGATCAGGAGACCAAGAAAAGACTGGCCTGGAGCCCTCCCATCGGACGGGTCATCGAAACCGGTATTGCCCGTGCAACGGATTCCGATATTCGCGACAGAGCGACAGATGGGGGTGTTGTTACGGCGCTGTTGCTGCATTTACTCCGCAACGGCCGGATTGACGGCGCTATTGTGACCAAACAATCCGGCCCATTTCTGCGCGAACCGTTTCTGGCCGTAACCGAAGAAGACATTCTCAACGCCGCGGGATTCTTCTTTGATGCATCGCATGGAATGAAAAGATTTAGCGATTTTTACACAACCTACTCTCAGATCAAAGAATTTGATCCGTTAATCAAAAAAGGACTTCAGCGCGTCGCCTTTGTCGGCACCCCCTGCCAGATAAAATCGGTGCGCAGAATGCAAACCCTCAACATCATCCCTTCCGATTCGATTAAATTCTGTTTGGGGCTGTTCTGTTCGGGCAATTTTGTCTTTGGCCAAAAACAACAAGAAAAAGTAGCTAAGATTGGTGGATTTCATTTTAAAGATGTCAAAAAAATAAACATTAAAGAAGATCTCATCGTGCACCTCAACAGTGGCGAAATCAAAACCATCATGCTGGAGGAACTGGAGTTCATGAAGCGGTTTGCCTGCTACTTTTGCCCGGACTATTCCGCAGAGTATGCCGATGTTTCCTTTGGCGGCATCGGGTCAGAGGAAGGTTGGACAACCGTGATAACCCGCACCCCGGTTGGCAGGGCGATTGTTGCCGATGCCCGGTCTCGAATGACGATTGAGAATAATCAACAGGACAACTATCACACGCTCCAGTCTCAGGCGTTTAAAA
Source organism: Desulfobacterales bacterium (assembly GCA_050116155.1). GTDB lineage: Bacteria > Desulfobacterota > Desulfobacteria > Desulfobacterales > JAHEIW01. Next base: position 20,868 of record JASFPE010000002.1, on the reverse strand, counting down.
AAGTCAAGTCCTGGTCGGCGAAGAAAAAGGATGCCGCGCTAACAAACAGAAAAACCCTTCGAAATAAATTCCCCAATGTATGGCAGGATGTTTAAACTGCCGCTTTATCTTTGGTGACCCTGACGGATTTCGGCAGTATTTTTGGAATTTTTATACTGAAAAGGGTTCCTTCGCCTTCAGTCGATTTGACCTTGATATTGCCGCCGTGCTGCTCAATGATTTTGTTGGAAATAAAGAGACCCAACCCGGTTCCTTTTTCACCCTTTGAAGAAAAAAAAGGTGTAAATAGTTTGTCAATAGTCTCGCGGTCCATACCAATGCCGTTGTCAAACACATCAAATGTTATATTTTTTTTATCCTGCCTGATGCTGAAGACAATTTTATGAGATTTTTTTGTATTGTCTCTGATACAGGCGTCCACGGCATTTTCCAGAATATTGATCAAAGCAGAATGGACATAGCCTGCATCAACTTCAAATTTTGCAGCCCTTGTGTCGAAATCTTTTATGAACTCAATATCTTGTTCTTTCATTTTTGTTTCAATGCCGGTTGCCACCCCAGTGGCAAAATTCAGAACATTGACCCGTTCCCATTTCAAATCTCTTTCTTTGGCATAAAATAGGATATCATCGATCATTTTGCGGATACGATCCACCATCAATTTCACAACTTCCCAGCCCTCCTTGATCCGCTCCTGATTGTCTTTTGCAAAACCGGAATCCAGCAAATACATCCCCCCATCTAAACCGGTTAACAGACCCTTTATTCCATGCGATATGGAACCAATCATTAATCCTAATGAAGACAGGTGACTTTGGAGTTCTGTTTTTTCTCGCACAAGTCTTTCAAGATTTTCGGTATACTCCTTTAATTTTTGTTTCATTATAATCTTGTCACGCACTTTTTTCAGAGCAACCTCCAGCACATCAACATTGATCGGTTTGGTGATGAAATCAGCAGCTTGATACTTAAGGCTCATGATAGCCAGGTCCATCGCGCCGTGCCCAGTAATCATGATGACTTCGGCGTCAGGATTTTCGTGTTTAACTCTCTGAAGAAGTTCAATACCATCCATGCCCGGCATTTTTATATCGGTAAGTACGATGGAAGGATTGGCTTTTTTAAAAATGTGCAATGCTTCATCGCCATTTTCCGCTTCAAACACATCATATCCCAAATCCGTAAGAGACAGGTTAAGCACGTCACGGACATCTTTTTCGTCATCAACAAGTAGTATTTTATTTTCCATTTTTATTTTCCGGTATGGGGAATTTTATGATAAAACAGGCCCCGTGAGGTTGATGGGGGACAACCTGAATGCTTCCGCCACAGTCTTGCACAATCCCATAGCTGATGGAAAGACCCAGGCCGGTTCCCTTGCCGACTTCTTTGGTGGTGAAAAAAGGTTCAAAGATCTTGTCGGCCATTGCTTTCGGAACACCTTTCCCCGTATCACAGATTTCACACCAAATTGATTTGCCTTCGCGCCTTGTTTTGAGAATAATTTGTTTATCAGCCTTAGCGGTTTCTCTGGGGCCCCATTGCTCTTCGATGGCATCTCTGGCATTTAACAGAAGGTTGATAAATACCTGCTCCAATCGGCCGGGGTCGGCTTTGATTTTGGGCAATTCTTTTTCAATGTCCCATACGACTTCGATCCCCCTGAGCTTTAGCTGCTGGCTGAATATTTCAAAAGCTTTTTCCAGGACTTCGTTGACCTGGACCTTCCCCAGGCCAATATCGGGCTTGCGGGCAAATTCACGCATATGGTTGATGATTCGGGTAGCTCGATCCACATTGCTGTCCACCTTAACAATCATGGTAGCCATGAGTTCATTATCGATTTTACCATTTACATCTAATTTTTTTATACAGAAGCTACTTGCGGTTTTAATGACCGAAAGGGGTTGGTTGAGTTCATGGGCAATGCCGGTGGCCATCTCTCCTAAAGTGGCCATTTTGCTGGCCTGGATCAGCTGCTGCTCGGCTTCAAGCCGTTTGGTAATATCGCTGGTGGTAACCAGAAGCACCTTTTTGCCCGGATACTCGGCCGGCGAGACCCTGATATTTACATAAAGAGGCATTCCCACATGGTTTACATGTTTAGCTCGGGTCAAAATGGCGGATGACTTAATTTTCGAAATATATTGATCTTTTTCTTCTTCCAAAAACAAATCCATAAATGACTTATTCAGAATCTCATCCTTGGAATAACCATAGACGGCTTGAACGCTCTCATTGCAATCGATGATTTCGAGGGAGTCGCTATCTAACACAAACACCGGATTCGGAATATTGTTGAAGATTTCATGGTACTTCTTTTCAGATTTTTCCAGTTTATCTTCGAGCTGTTTGCGATGCGTTATATCCAAGCTCATCTCTATGGCCGCCACAATATCTCCCTTGGCATTTTTAATCGGAGATGTTCGCAGAATCCAGTGAACCGGAGTACCATCTCTGTTTACGCCTGTCTCTTCACCATAATGAGTTTGACCATCTTTAAATGTCCGCTCCACCGGGCAGTTTACACATTTCTCATCTCGTCCTTTATACGCTTCATAGCAATATTCGCCGGGCTGAGGATCAAATCTTTTTGCGAAGTCGCGATTATAACGCAATAGCTTATAATTCCTATCCTGAACGGTAATCAGACAGGGAACCCGTTCGAACAGAGTTTGATACTCATCCCTTTGCTCGTTCAACTTCCCTTGGTCCTCGGCAATCTTTTCACTCATTTGGTTGATAGCAGCCGCCAGCTGTCCCATTTCATCATCCTGGTCAATATCTACTCTGCTAGGATACATGCCCTTTGCGATACGTCGAGTTCCGTCGATTAATTTGCGGATCGGTTTATTGACAAACCTCAATTGGAAAAGAAAGATAATTGCGGATGTGACCAGGAATATGCCTCCTGCTAAACCAATGACTCCTTTTTCAGCCATAAAGATTTCTTTATCCGTATCTTCCAGAGAAACGACCACATCCAGGGCGCCGAGTATCTTTTTGTCCTGAGGATGGACATGACAGGCATCTGTCGAACAACCCGGTTCGTTACAAATGGGGCTGATGATCCCCAGTAGACGATAACCCCGGGGCGAAGCAAATATCCGTGTGCGTTCCGTCAATCCGAGCTCAGACTGGGGAGGGTCCGTCCGGTGACAGATATAGCAGGCTTCATCTTTTATATTGGTGGTTGTTTCGAGTTCTGATGGTTGGTTTGAAAATTTTATCTGGCCTTCTTTATTATAAATACGGATGGTTTCAATCTCTTTTTGCTTGCCGATGTTATTGATGATCTGGTTGATATCGTCCCGTGAATTCAGCATCATGGCATAATGAGCGCCGAGCTTGATGGTATTGGTTAACCGATCGGTTCCCACCACAATATTCTCCATGAGCTTTTTTTCCTGATAACTGATATTGAAGTAGGCCCAGGTTGAAATGGTAATGAGCAGGGTCAGGCCAACAGTTATAATGAGTTTGGTAACCAGCCTGCGTCGAATATTTCTAATAAGTTTGAACATTTTTCCAATTCTAAAGACCGTCATCCGATGGCCGCGTCAATCACCTCAAACATTTGCTGTTCCTGAAAACCCTCCAAGACGGATGCGCTGTTGGGGCAGACTGCCGCACAGCAGCCGCAGCCCTGACACCTTACCGGATTTACCAGTACTTTTTCATGATCGAAATCCAGCGCGCGAGCACCGTATGGACACGCATCAATGCATCTTTCACACAGACTGCACAGGCTGTGGTGGACCGTGGCCACTACTTTTCCCGACCGCAAGCGTTCGCGGGAAAGTATCCTCAAGGCTCTTGCCGCGGCGGCCTCAGCGGTGGCAATCGATTCGGGAATGTTGCGAGGGGAAAGGGCCAGGCCGCAGGCAAATACGCCCTCTTTCAGTGAGTCAACCGGACGCCACTTGGATTCAGCCTCCAGGAAAAAGCCGTCCTGATCGAGGGCGGCACCAAACATTTCCACTAACTCTGGCGAGAGATTCGGAACGATGCCGGTGGCTAATACCACGAGATCAGCTTCAATTTGCAGCTGCTGCCCCAGGATCGGCTCGGCCACCGTCACTTTTAATCCTTCTCCTGCGGCTTGAACCTGGGGCTTTTCATCAATGCCATACTGAATAAACATCACATTTGCTTGCCGGGCCCGAGTGTAATAGGTTTCATTAAACCCATAGGACATCAGGTCCCGGTAAAGAACATAAATCGTGATTGCAGGATTGTGTTCCTTGAGATAAAGAGCCTGTTTCAAGGCGTTTGCACAGCAAACGCGGCTGCAATAATTGCGAGGTTCCTCACGGCAATCAACACACTGAATCATGACCACCGAATTCAGTTGCTCGGGATCTACGGTATTATCTGATAGCTTTTGTTCTATTTCTTTCTGGGTGATAATGGCCGGGCTGGTTCCATATCCATAGGATGCGCTATCCGCCTCTGTCCCCCCGGTAGCTAAAATGGTGACACCATGATTCAGTGTGTGCACCGCGCTCTGGGGTCCTTCAATGGTCGTATGAAAGTTACCGACTTCGCCGAAAGCATGAATCACATGGGATTGTGCATGCACACGAATCTGGTTATGCTTTTCTACGGATGCCCTGGTTTCCTCCAGCAACGCTCTGGGGTCATGCCCGTCCAGGGTTCGTTGCAGCCAGGTAAGATTTCCCCCCAGATGTTCGCTCTGTTCCACTAAATCCACCTCGAATCCATGATCGGCAATGGCCAGGGCCGCCGTCATTCCGGCAATGCCGCCACCGATAACCAACGCTTTTTGAATGATCGGAATTGTGGGAACAGGCTCCGGATTAACCCTCTTCAGTTTTGCCGTATCCATTTCCAATTTAGAGATAACATTGCGAAAAATGAAGTGTTTATCCTTTAATTCCGCCTTCCCCATTCCCCATTCCGAATTCAGATCCACCACCTCCATGAGGGTAGGATCCAACCCCACCTTTTGGCCAATCTCCCGCAGTTTACGTTTATAGACATAGGGAAGGCAGGCACCAATCAGAAGACGATTGGGTTTACTCGTATTCACCAGCTCCACAAGGTTCTCCCAGCCGGCGGCTGTACAGACCTGTTCTAAAAATTCTATTCGATTTACCGCCGGATCGCTGGTGAGTTGTCGAGTGACTTTTTGGGGATCGACCCACTGCGCCAGCCTCTCCCCACAGGTACAAACAACGATAAGGATTTTCGGAATCTCCCGCATGACATCGGCAGGGGGAACGACCGGCGATGGCTCTAAAGCCAGGCTTCCTCCGGCGGAGTGGATCACGCGCGAGGCGCTTAAGGCGGCTGCCGATGCCTGGATAACCGAATCACCAATGTCTTTAAGGCCGCTAAAAGAACCTCCCAACAAAACCCCACTCTGATTGGTGCGGGTCAAGGAAAAGGCCTCGGTTTGGCCGAATCCCCATGAATTTTGTTCGATACCTAACATCTCGGCCAGCTCCGAGATGCCTTCGGCCGGCCGCTGGCCAACGGTGAGAATCACCATGTCAAAGGGCGATTCTCGGGGTTTTCCTGAAATATCCACGCTGCGGACCATGATATCACCACTGCTGGCATCTTGCAGCACCGAGTGAACCCGCGCTCTTTCAAAGCGGATACCATGAATCGTTTCGGCTTGGTCCCGATATCGTTGAAATGATTTGTCGAAGGTCCGCATATCCATATAAAAAATGCTGGCCTCCAGATCCGGATCAATCTTTTCTTTGGCCACAAGCGCCTCCTTAATGGCATACATGCAGCATATGTTGGAGCAAAAGTCGGCCTCCATTTGTAAATCTCGAGACCCCACACATTGGATCCAGGCAATTCGTTGAACCGGCTTTCCATCCAAAGGACGCACCAAGCGTCCCGCCGTGGGGCCAGTACCGCTTAACATACGTTCAAATTCCAGGCTGGTGACAACGTTGGGATATATCTTATAGCCGAAGGTGTTTTTTCCGCTGGTCGGGTCAAAAAAGCGGGTTCCGCCACAAAGCACCAGTGCGCCAACATCGAGCTGTCGTCCTTCGGTCACAGTAAAATCCTGATATGTTCGCAAGACCATCGGCACTAAAGCTTCGGGATTAAATGGCTTTACCAGATAGTCTAAAGCACCGATCTTCATGGCTTCAACGGCAGTTTCGACTGTCGCATAAGCGGTCATCATGATCACATTTAAATCCGGAAAACTCTCCTTGGCTTTTTGAAGGACCTCCACCCCATCCATACCGGGCATCTTAATATCCAGCAGCATCAATTGATACATTTGTTTCGTCAGTTGATCCAGCGCCTCCGGGCCGGATGCGGCCATGTCTATTGAAAAGCCTTCCTCTTTAAGCCATTCTTTAAGAGAATCGCGAACGACAAGTTCGTCGTCGACGACGAGAATATGAAATTTTCTGCGTTCCTCTTCAGGCAATCGAATCGCACCGGTAGGACAGACCTCAACGCAAGCGCCACAGCGGGTACAGGCCGCAAAATCAATCACATATGGATTCGGAATGGCATGCGGAACCGGTAAATAGATGGCCTTGTGTTTGCTGAGACCGGCATTAAAATCATCCGGAACCTCTACCGGACAGGCATCCACGCAATCACCGCATCCCGTGCATCGATCCGAATCCACCCAGTTCGGATGCTGCTTGAGCGTTACCTGAAATTGGCCGGCCTCGCCTTCAACGGCGACAAGGTCCGTGGACAGAAGGATATCGATGTTTTCGTGAAACAAACCTTTGCGCAGGCAATATTGAGAGCCTGCATCCCGATTGACCAGGGGAAGCATTTTACACATGCCGCAACGATCGGTGGGAAACTGATAATCGAGTTGACTGAGTATGCCCCCGATATGGGGCGACCGGTCAATCAACGTGACGCCATAACCATATTCAGCTAAGTCCAATGCCGCACGAATACCGCTAATACCTGCCCCTACGACGAGTGCTTTGCCAATTTTTCTTATCATAAATCCCCCAAATGCCCGGTCAAATGTTAGCTGATATTACCCGCTATATTTTAGGCACCATATACGGCCACTTCCTTAAGATCCTCCCTTAAATATTCCCGTTCGTTTTCACCCAGTATACCCAACGCCAGGCAAATGACGGTCCACAGGTGCACCACCCCATAACCACCGCCGTAGTGCTCGCTGAGTTCATGAATCTGGGCATGGCAGTTGTGGCAACCGGCAATGCAATAGTCCGCTCCGGTCGTTTGAATTTGACTGTCTTTCAAGCGACCGAATTCCAGACGGGCCTCCTTATACCCGGACTGTAGAAAGCCGCCGCCGCCGCCACAGCAATAATTGTTGGACCGGTTGGGGTGCATTTCGATAAAGTTTTCCTCTCCCACAACCGTCTTGACCACATAGCGAAGATCTTCGGCGATCGGATCACCATAGGATTTACGCACGATTTGACACGGATCCTGAACCGTAAACTTTATCTTCAAATCTTTGTTCCAGTCCGAGTTGACCTTCAATTTGCCTTCCCGTATCCATTTGGCATAGTACTCATAAATGTTTTTGACCTCGAATTTGTGGGCAATGTTGAATCTTTTCAGTCCTGCCAGGACTGAGAAAGTCACGTGCCCTCACTCGGTATTGAGAAATATCTTACACCCCAGATCATCGGCTTGGTTTGCGGTGGTTCGGACAATATGTTCCCAGGCCTCACTGTCGGCCAGAAACATACAATAATTTTCTCCGCCCCAGCCTTTGCTGCCATAAGTCCAATCCGCCCCCACAATATGCAAAATCTTCCACAACGGAACCATTTCATCGGGTTCTGTCACCGGCTCCCGGGAGTTCTGGTTTAAAAAAAATTCAGCACCCTGTTTATCGATGGGCGCCTGCATGTCCGCAAATTCAGGCTGGGCCTCCTGGTACTCTTCCAGCACATCTTCCACCACGAAGGTAAAATCCTCCGGAGAAGCACCCATGGCACTGCAGCTATCATTTCTCAAGGCCATATCGCAGGATCCCAGTATGCCCTTGGGACGCTCATCCCGCGGCCAACTGGCACGCGCATGGTAAACCAACAGGGGGATATCGATTTTCATCGGACACACATAGATGCAGCGCTGGCACATGGTGCACATCCAGGCCCAGTCCGATTTCAAAATTTCATCGTCTAATCCCAGTGCGGCCATGCGCAAAAATTTTCGCGGATCCATTCCTTCCAATCCAGTAGCCGGACAGCCCGAAGAGCAGGCGCCGCAAGTTAGACAAAGGTTCAGATTTCCTCCTTCAGGCAGAATTTCCATAACCTTATCCATGAAGGTGCTCTTCTTTTTACCGCCTAGTTTGATGACATCTGTAGACATAGGTTCCTCCTTGGCCAGTTTTGCGGTTCGTCATTTTGAATAATTATTTGATTTAAATCCGTTAAAACCATCATTCCACCATAGCGCTAAAGCTTCACTTCATGCCCATTATTCCATTATTCCAATCGGGGCGAAACCCTAAATTTTTATCAGTTTATCCCCACAACTTCGGCAAATTCTTCCTCTCGAAAAACCGACAGCGGAGGATTTTCATCGACATTTCTCCCGGCCTCATAGTCAAACGCCTGCTGCGTGCTTTGGGCGATCGTACGGAATAATTCCATGACCGGAATATCATTCGGACAGGCATTGGAGCACTGGCCGCAGCCCACACAGGCCGTGCTCATATGTGCCAATCGGGTAAGATGGTAGAAGAGCGTGTCCGTCGGCATTTTAATGATCCCTTTGCGGTTGGCCCACCGCAAATACTGAGACGGATCATGGTTGAATACATCGGTGACAAAAACGCACTCCTTACAGTAACAGACCGGACAGGCCACTCGACAGTTGTAGCAGTTGACACAGGTGGCAAAATAGGTGGATAATTTTTCCAAATTTTCGGTAGCCTCGCGAGTCCGAGCAAACATGTCATCCCTGTACTTTGTGCGCTGTGCTATTAAGGCATCAATGGCATCCTGGCGGGCGCGGGGCACATCTGTGGCGGAAAGATTCATCTGCTTTAGGATATGATCACCAGCCTCAGTTTGAGTCTGAATCAGTAGTGATTGGTTGATATCCATACCGTATAGGCCGATGAGAATATCAGCATTTTCAGCCACCGGATATTCACAGGCCCTGCAGGCCGGCGCCAGATCAAGGCCGCCAATCTCCGTGTTTTTGCCGCGCAACACGCTTTCATAGAACACGACCGTCGATTCTGCGGCGTTCTGCGCCACCAGCTGAAAATAATCTTTGTTTTGGAAGGCTCCCAGGCAGTCCATTCCAATCAAAATCACTTCGTCCGTGCGTCCCTGCTTCAGTTTCACGAGTTCAACAAAAGCCCTAATCTCGCACGGTCGCAACAGGGCCGCAACCTTCGCGCCCATGGGTTTGCGGGTGAGCCGTGAAACAATCTTGGCGGCGTTCATCGGAAAGGCCGGTGATAGAGGATCTACCCCATTCAGCTGATTCGGGTCCGTCACCAGCGTCGGCATGATCATGTCTTTCATCGGCAAATGCTGGGGGACCAGCAGCGATTGGATTTCTCCAGTTCCAAGGAGGTTCTTAAAAAAGCCCCGCAAAGATCCTAAAAGGTCTTTATCTTTTACATCAAGTTTCGCCGTAATCGCCATGAGCCCCTCCGTTTTTTGTAACTCGAAACTGGAAATTTGAAAATGGAGGTTGATATAATTTTCTGACTTAGTGTTAAATCCGAGTTTCGAGTATCAAGTTTCAAATTAGATCACCATCTTCAACCTGGCCTGGCTGGGTCCCAAAGCTTTGATTTGGGCAACCAAATCGCGCATGACCTCGGCAAACTGGATGCCGTCGCTGGCACCGATCCAGGTTAATCGCAACCGTTGTTGATCAAAACCGAATTGCGGAAGAATCTCTTTGAGCAGCTTTATCCGTCTACGGGCCTTATAATTCCCGTTGATATAATGACAATCACCCGGATGGCATCCGCTGATCAATACCCCGTCAGCCCCTTCCAGAAAGGCTTTGATGACATATTGGGGATCCACCATCCCGGTGCACATCACCCGAATGCTTTTTACATTGGGAGGATAGGACAGCCGCGACGTACCCGCCAAATCTGCCGCCGTATACGTACACCAGTTGCAAAAAAATGCCACAATTGTCGGTTCAAACTCGCTCATCTGCTAACCCCTTTCTAACCGGCTAATAAACCATCAATTTCCTCAAAAACCTGCTTGTCGGTGAAGTGCCGAACCTTGGCAGCTCCGCTGGGACAGTGGGCGGAGCAACTACCGCAACCCTTACACACGGCTTCGTTTACTTCGCTAACACCTTTGAGCTCATTGAACTCTATGGCCGTGTAGGCGCACAGCCCGATACATGCCTGGCAGCCGATACATATGTCCGGGTCGATGGATGAAATCATCGGGTCCACCGCGACCTCTCCAGAGGCGCTAAGGGCCAGCGCCTCGGCCGCAGCTCCCTTGGCCTGCGCCACTGTGTCGGGAATATCTTTGGGTCCCTGGCAGGCTCCGGCCAGAAAAACACCGCTGGACGGGGTTGACACCGGCTCGAGTTTAGGGTGCTCCTCTTGAAAAAAACCATCACTTCCGATGCTGATCCCAAAAATACGTGACACAGCATTGGCATCCGCACGTGACTCCATGGCGGTGCACAGGATCACCATCTCAACGGCAACTTTCACAATTCGGTCCGAAAGTGTATCTTCGGCGCTGACCGTCAGGATACCGTCGTCTTCTTCCACCCGCGATGCCTTACCGCGAACCATGCGCACGCCCTCGCTCTGGACCCGCCTGTAAAACTCCTCATAGCCTTTGCCAAAGCAACGCATGTCGATGTAGAAATTGTAAACTTCGGTGTCGTGCCCACACTTGTCCTTAAGAAGATGGGCATACTTTAGCGCATACATACAGCAGGTGCGCGAACAATACTCGTGATAGTTAATGTCGCGGCTGCCGATGCAATGAAGGATCGCCACGCTTTTCGGTGGTTCGCTGAATTTCAAGCGGTCGTTGGGATCCCGCTTAAGCAGCTTGCCGCCCGTCGGTCCGGTTGCATTCGAAAGCCGCTCGAACTCCAGATTGGTGAAGACATTGGCGTATTTTCCGTAGCCGTATTGCTGCATCGGCGTCGGATCAAGGGGATCGAAACCGGTGGCGACAATAATTGAACCCACATCGATTTCTTCGACCCTATCCCCCATGGCGTGATTGATTGCTTTGGCTTCACAGACACCCATGCAGAGCTTGCATTCGCAGCATCCACCGCAATCCACACAGCGGGCAGCTTCCTTCTGGGCTGCCGCCTCGGAAAAATTCCGGTCAATCTCATCAAAATTTGCAGTCCGTTGAGCGGGATCCAAATGGGAAGATACCACTCTGGGAGCATCTTGGATCTCTTTCCCAATTGCCCGCCAGTCGGTGCCTGGAGGTTCCTCGGCAACCAGTTCTGCGGCAAACTGATTCAGATCCTCACCACTGATAAAACGGTGCATTGCCGCCACCGCCTTGTGGCCGGCCGCCACGGCTTCGATGACCGTCGCTGGTCCGGTTACGGCATCACCGGCGGCAAATACATCGGCTACGCTGGTTTGAAAAGTGAGGGGCGTCACCGTAAAGGTGTTTCTCGAAGTCAGCTTCAGATCGGTCGCTCCTGCGGTCCAGGATACATCGACTTTTTGGCCGATGGCCGGTATCACCGCGTCACACGCAATGACGAATTCAGATCCCTTCACCGGAACCGGCCGCTTGCGCCCGCTGGCATCAGGTGCGCCGAGTTCGGTACGAATGCATTCAAAGCCGGTCACCTTTCCGTCCTGACTCTGGATACTTACCGGAGCAGTGAGATATGAAAATTCGATACCTTCCTCCTTGGCGCCCATTAATTCTTCAGGATAGGCCGGCATTTCCCGCTCCGAACGGCGATAAACCACCGTCACCTTCTCGGCCCCCAGACGTTTTGCCACACGGGCGGCGTCTATGGCCACATTTCCGCCGCCGATGACAATGACCTGCTTGCCGGGAACCTCTCCTCTCCCCAGGTTTACGTCTCTTAAAAAGGCAAGGGCATCGATGACTCCTGCAACCTGGTCTTCTCCCGGAATGTGCATCCGGATGGCATCATGGGCACCGATTCCTAAAAATATGGCAGCAAAACCGTCTTGCCGCAGACCTTCCAGGGACAGGTCCGATCCGAATCGAACGCCGGTTCTGATTTCAATTCCGTGTCTGAGAATAAAATTTATTTCATTGTCCAGTATATCAGGTGGCAGACGGTAGTCTGGGATCCCTACCCGCAGCATACCGCCCGGTTGATCAAGCGCCTCGAAAATGGTGACCTGGTAGCCTTTTAATCGCATGTAATAGGCCACCGTAAGACCGGCGGGGCCTGAACCGACAACCGCTATCTTTTCCGGCCGGTCTTCGATCTCGGGCAGAGGCAACTCTGAAAGGTCCACGCGGTCTGCCGCAAACCGCTTCAGATCGCGGATGGCAACGGCGGAGTCCACCTCGGCGCGGCGACATTCTTTTTCACATGGCGCCGGGCAGACGCGTCCAAGGGTCCCCGGCAGGGGCAATTTCTCCATGATGAGATTGACGGCTTCTCGATACCTGCCCGATTTGACGAGGGCTACATAGCCCTGCACATTGGTCCCGGCCGGACAAGTCTGAACACAAGGCGCTCGATCGTCCTTGTCGATACAATAAGTGATGGGCACGGCCTGGGGAAAGGGTCGGTAGATGGCTTTTCGGGTTTTTGTGGCAACATCCCATTCATTAGGAAAATCAAGCGGGCAGACCTTTTCGCACTCGCCGCAGCCGGTGCAACTATTTTCGACGTAGCGGGACTTGCGGCGGATTTTAATCTTGAAGTTGCCGATAAAGCCACTGACATCCTCCACCTCGCTGTATGAGAGTAACTCGATGTTTGCTTCCTGACCGACGGAGACCATCTTGGGCGTGCCGATGCAGGCGGAACAGTCCAGGGTGGGAAAGGTTTTGTCGTACTGCAGCATGTGCCCGCCAACCGTGGGCTGTCTCTCTACCAGGTACGCTCTGTATCCGGCCTTGGCAATATCAAGGGCGGCCTGCATACCGGCGATGCCTCCACCCACGATCAAGGTGTTGGTGCAGACAGGGAACGTGGCCGGTGTTAGATCATATTGATAGGCAACCCGCAAAATACCGGCACCGCTCAGAATCTTGGCTTTGTGGGTAGCTAGATCTTCATTTTCAGTAACCCACGAAACATGCTCACGCACGTTTACCATATGGAACGCTCGATATGGATTGAGACCGGCCCGCTGGCAAGCGGCCCGAAAGGTTTTTTCGTGCATCCGCGGGGAACAGGAGGCCACCACCACGCGGGTGAGTTTGTAGTCCCGAATATCATTTTCAATAAGTTCTTGCCCGGGATCGGAGCACATAAACAGGTAATCCCGTGAAATGGCCACGTTCGGCAATGTCGCCACGTACTCGGCGACTTCTTGCACCCGGACGCGGTAAGCGATATTGATGCCGCAGTGACAGATATAAAACCCGATTCGTTCAGACATGGCAGACCTCCCGTTCAATTCCCAAATCAACGTGTTCCGTCGTATCGGCCTTATCCCTCATCATCACCGACTGCAAAAGCAATTCCGCCACGTCCTGGATGGCAATTTGATCTTCGACACCGAGTTCCCTTGCAGCCTCTGTCAGCATGCGGATGCAATAGGGACAGGCCGTAGCAATCACCTCGGCGCCGGTGCCGAGAGCCTCTTCGATGCGCAGTACACCCAGACGCTGATTGCAGGGAGTGTCACTCCAGGCAGTGCCGCCACCTCCCCCACAGCACAGGCTGCTTTCTCTATTGCTGGCCATTTCGATCAGCGTCAGTCCAGGAATGCTTTGCAGAATCCGGCGGGGCGCCTCGTAGATGCCATTGTGACGTCCCAGGTAGCAGGGATCGTGATAGGTAACCGTGCCGGCCACTTTTATAACCGGACTTAGCCGGCCCTGCCGAACAAGTCGGTCGAGAAGTTCCGTGTAATGTTCACTGGTAACAGAACCCTTCAAATCGACATAGTTATTTCGAAACGCATTCAGACAATGGGGCGACGAGGTCAGTATTTTCTGCACACCGGCTCGAAAAAAGAGCTCGCTATTTTTATGGATGAGCTCCGAAACTATGTCACCCGCCCCTATCTGATGCGCCGGGTCACCGCAACAATTCTCTTCGGTACCGAGGGTACCAAAAGATACCCCTGCATATTCCATCAGTTGGGGAAGCGCTCGGCCGGCTTTGCGGTTACTTGGATCATATGCGGTTGTGCAACAGGTGAACAGGCAGTACTCGTGTTCAGATGTAAACATCCGCAGATTCAATTTTTCAGCCCATTTTAGCCGCTGCTCGCGAACACCCCCCCAGGGATTGCCGTTGGCCTTCAGGCTATCAAGCGCTGCCGCCAGGAACTCAGGTATCCTGCCTTCAGTGACATTGAGCCCCCGCACCGCTCTGATCACGTCGATGATTTCGATACCGCGGGGACAGTTTACGCCGCACGCATTGCAGGTGACACAACGCCAGACGGCCTGATCAACAGACTCCTCACTGCCGGAATCCAATGCGAGCTGGCGCAGGATTCGGCGCGGGCTGTAGGAAAAAATCTGATTCCAGGGGCATACGCTCGTGCAGGTGCCGCATTGCAGGCAGCTCATAAAGGTTTCACCGACCTTAGTCATGACATCCGCAACGTCGACCTTGGAGTCTTTGGATGCCTTCTGCCTGACGTTCGCTAAGAATATGGCCAGCGGTCTGTAGAAAAGATGGGACCATTTCCCAAAAGGGACCTCTATGATCAGCATCGGCACGGCCACTGCCAGATGGATGACATACATGACATAGGTTCCCATCGGCCACCCGGCAATGCGCAAGGCATGCATCATTATACCGGTCAATGTCGTAAAGAAAAGCAGAATCAAAAAAAGCCAGTCGGAAAACTCTGAGAAGCGATGGATGGATTCCGTTTTCTTAAGCCGGCTGCGGAACATCTCCACCGTCATTGCGAGCAAGACACCGGTGGCGTAATAACCGAAGATGCTGGTGAAATGCCAGCTGCTATCGTCGACCTGGAACCAGCGGATGAAAACAATGACCAGCGTCATCATGGTCATGTAACCGCTGACCAGGATAAAGTGCTTCAGCCAGCGGCTGCGGTCCTCCCCGCATTGCCGCCAGCGTTTCTGGGTGATGAAGTTCAGGACAAAGGCTTTGGCTTCTGTAATATAGAGCCAATACGGCACCTTTATGTCGTTCATGATAAAGCGATACATTCGAAATGCGTTGGACAGCAGGAAAGTCGATAAAATGGCGGCCATGGTCAAATCACCGATTTCAATCCACATCACCGGTGCAAAGGAATTGACGGAAACACGATCTGTAACCACCGGCCCGTGGAAAAAACAAAAGAGTGCAATGATTCCAACGGCAACGGCAACCAACGCTCCGATTTCCCAGGCCTCTGAGAGATAAAACCGTCTGGCAAGCCCAGTCCAGTCGTACTGAGCGGTCAACCAGCGGCGGGTTGCCATCATCGTCTCGGCTGGCTCAGCTCCCCGGGGACAGTCCGTATTGCAGTCGCCGCAGTAGTAACACAACCAGGGCTCGGACGATCTGAGCAATTTATCCTTCAGCCCCAGCTGAATATAGCAATATATCTTGCGTGGAAACGCATTCGTTCCGCTGGACAGAGGACACGATGCACTGCAGGTGCCGCATTGCATACATATCTCCATATCCCTGGCACCGAATTTTGCCAGCTCGCGATACAGTTGGGTATCAACACTGTAACGGTTATTCATCGGTCCAAACCACCCTCTTTCGATAGTGCTCAATCATCATCCTTTGCCAAAGGGCAATCATCGGTTTTGGTCAATGAGCGGACCAGTTTGATGAGCTCCTCGGCCTCCAACGGTTTCTCTAAATAGGCACCAGGATCAGGAATACCTTTACTCCGAGGCGTGCCCTGAAATTTTTGATAAAATGAAAAGGTTTTCTTGTCGATGGCTGACACCATAATCACCGGAACATTCTTGAGGTCTTCATGCGCTTTGAGCTCTCGATACATTTGAATGCCGCTTTCCCTGGGCATCGTTACATCAAGAATGATCAGGTCCGGCTTCTCTTTCACGGCCCTTTGCATCCCCTCGTCTTTATCACCGGCATCGATGGGGTCGTAACCACAGTTACCCAGCAAATTACACAGGAAAATCCGTATATCCAATTCATCATCAACGATAAGTATTTTTTTTCTTTCAATTTCCGAGTACAAAGGATCCTCCGAGATGAGATTTTTACTTTAGTTGGTTGTTTTCAAATCCCACAGCGGCGGGATTACAACCTCAACGATTAAAGCACCGCGTGCTTTTGCCTTTTCGGCCCCTGGCCGAAAATTCAAGCCACCCGCTATGCGGGCGGTCGTTGACTCGGAATAGATCGGGACTTTTCATCATCCTTTTGTCAAGCTTAACAGCATGGACTGTGCCATTAATTTAATTTTTTTAATATTTAACTGTAATTACAGTAAATATTCAAAAAATCAATGCACCGTCGATACACCTATCAAGCCAAAACCTGCAACGCATGCAACATATTTCAATCCGAAATTTTCAATAAATCATTTAATAATTAATAGTTATGTAACCAGTACGTGTTGCGCAACATTAATTGCAACATTTTTACAACGTTGCGCCAGCTCCCTCCGAATCCACCCAAGCTGCATGATTTGAATAAATTTCAGAACTTCCGAGATGTTGAAATAATACTTTTGTTATGAATGATTTATTGATAAATAATGGATCGGCCTCGGATTTAAATCTCTCAATGAAATTAACTGAGTTGGGAGGGTGGAATTATGCCGTTTACCTCAAATAAGAGTTACGACAAAAAATTGCCATTAAATATAGCGATTGTCGGCGGAGGCAGGGCCTGTAAGTTTTTCCTGCAACTTCTACAAAAAGAATCCTTTCCCTATTTGAATGTTAATCTTGTTGGGGTTTGTGACATTAATCCCGCGGCTGAAGGTCTCCTGATGGCCAAGCAAATGGACATTTATACCACGGATAACTTCAAGGATCTTTTTAAGATCAAAGATCTTGACGGCATTGTCGAACTCACCAATAGCAAAGAAGTCCTCCTGGAACTCATAAAACTCCGGCCTAAAACAGTCGGCATCGTAGAACACAACATCGGCAGATTGTTAAGATCTCTGTTCTTGATTGACCAGCAATTGAAATCAGCAGAGCAGCAGATAAACCGCGAAAAGATGATTTCTGAATTTCTCATCCAACAGACCGATGAACCCATCGTCATAATCAATACGGATTTCACGATCTTTGAAGCCAATGAGGCTTATATAAAGACAACCGGCAAGATCCGAACGGAAGTCATTGGAGCTTATTGTTACAAGGCTTTTCACGGTTTCGATTCGCCTTGTTTAAACCATAAACCGGAATATGAATGCCCCATGGTAAAAACCTTGCGAACCGGTGAATCCGCGCATGAGATCATCGATGCGCCTGTTTCCAGCAGCCAATCCGGGTATTTTGAAATTGTTACCTATCCGATTAAAAATTCGGCCGGAGAAGTGGTACGGGTCCTAGAGATTCAGCGGGACATTACCAAGGAATTGTCCTCCCGCTGGGAAGAGAAGGTTCAGAAGTTAAAACAGGACTTTAATCATCTGATCCAGGAAGATCGCATGATTTCTCTGGGAAAACTCGTTGCCAGCTGTGTCCATGAGATCAACAATCCCATCCAGGGATTATTGACATTTTCCCAACTGATGGAGGACATTTTAGCCAAAGGCAAACCCACATCAAACGAGTTGGAAGAATTTAAGCAATATTTATCAATGATGACCCCGGAATTGGAACGCTGCGGAAACATTGTTTCCGGGCTGCTTTCATTTTCCCGGGAAACCGCTCTGGAATACAAGCGCATCAATCTCAATGAAGTTCTGGAAGCCGTTATCGCCCTGACCCACCACAAGCTGGAACTCCAAAGTATCAAATTAACAACCCATCTCTACCCGGGGGCTTTATGGGTCCGAGGAGATACAAACCGCTTGGAGCAATGCCTGCTCAATCTGATTTTCAATGCCATGGAGGCGATGCCGGAGGGCGGAGATTTGCGGGTGGTGTCCGAATTGGAACCCGACCAGAAACACGTGCTGGTAGAAATCCGGGATACCGGATCGGGGATTCATGAGGAAAATCTGAACCATATTTTTGATCCCTTTTTTACCACCAAAGAAGCCGGCCAGGGGACAGGCCTGGGTTTGTCCATCGTTTATGGCATTGTAAAAAATCATAGTGGAGACATCCGGGTTGAAAGTGAAGTGGGCAAAGGGAGTTCATTTTTCCTTAAATTCCCTTACCTATCCATTTCGGGCAATAATCCGGGGGAAGACCATGGAGGCTAAAATGAATATCATGATTGTCGACGATGAAAAAATCGTTAGGGAATCCCTTTTCCATTGGTTCACGAAAATCGGTCATACGGTTGCAAAAGCATCTTCGGGTTTTGAGGCTTTACAGCGATTAGAAAAAATGCCTTTTGACGTTTTATTTGTGGACATCAGAATGCCTGAAATGAATGGCATCGAGTTGTTGGAAACCGTAAAGGAAGAATATCCGGAAACCATCGTGATTATTATCACCGCCTACGGATCCATTGAAACCGCCGTGAAAGCCATGAAACTGGGTGCCAGCGATTATTTGCTCAAGCCGTTCAAACCGGATCATCTATCCCTGGTGATGGAAAAGGTTGCCCAGCAGGTTAAACTTTCATCAGAATACAATTATCTCAAGGGTCGTCTCGAGAAAATCACGCGTTTCGACGATATTATCGGACAGAGCCCGGCGATGGAAAAAATCTTTGACCTTATCCCAGAAGTGGCCCAGAGTGACTCCTCCATTCTTCTGAAGGGCGAAACCGGTACGGGCAAAGAATTGGTGGCCAAAGCCATTCACGCAAAGAGCAAAAGATCTCATTTTCCTTTTATTCCCATTAATTGCGGGGCAATCCCGGATTCGCTCCTGGAAAGTGAACTTTTCGGATATCAAAAAGGCGCCTTCACAGGTGCAACCCATTCCCGCAAGGGTTTTTTAGAAGTCGTATCCGGCGGCACGCTGTTTCTTGATGAAATTGGAGAAATTAGCGCCAAGATGCAAATTGATCTCCTGCGTGTCCTGGATGAAAAGAAAATTAGTCGCCTCGGGAACTGTCAGCCTGTCGCGGTAGATTTTAGGCTCATCTCTGCGACACGACGGGATCTAGAGCAGGAGATTGCGGCCGGCAATTTCCGGGAGGATTTCTTCTATCGCATCAACGTCATCACCATCGATATCCCTCCGCTGAGAGAGAAAAAAGAAGATATCCCCTTGCTGGTCGAGCACTTTCTCGAAAAATACAGTCATGAAACCACCAAACGCGTCGATCATATTACCCGTGATACCATCGAGCGTTTAGTGGCCTATGAATGGCCGGGAAATGTCAGAGAATTGGAAAATGCCATTGAAAGAGCCGTTGTTCTTTCAAAATCGAGAACATTGAACATGCAAGATTTTTCGTTTCTGCAAACGTCTCCTTCAATGCCTTCAAGGCCCATGTCACTTCGTG
This sequence comes from Desulfobacterales bacterium, assembly GCA_050116155.1. Classification (GTDB taxonomy): domain Bacteria; phylum Desulfobacterota; class Desulfobacteria; order Desulfobacterales; family JAHEIW01. The sequence goes on along the minus strand of JASFPE010000002.1, from coordinate 1,218 downwards.
ACATGGAAAAGCATTATATCCATCGGATTTTGGAAGAATGCGACTGGAATGTAACCAGGGCAGCTAAAATGCTGGATATCAATCGGGTAACCCTTCACAAGAAGATAAAACGCTTCGAAATGCGAAAGAACGCTAAGTAAAGAATCCTGGCCCAGAGGGTCAGGATTTTATTCCATCCCAGAGGGGCGGTGTTTGCCGTTAGGTAACCAATGGAATAGAGGACCAGGTTTTCAATATTGGAAGAAAATTTCTGAAACGCTCATGCCATGAAATCGAAAAAAAGGATCATCGGCATTGTACCTGTTGGTGACGTTCCTGAACTAGCGCCCAAAATTATCGTGGGCCATATCATTGGCTACTTAAAACTGGCGGCTGAGATTCTCTCCCCTTTGGATCCCCCGGCCTCTGCCTTTGATGAAATCCACCGCCAGTATAATGCAGCCAAGATTCTAAGTTGTTTTGAATCCGGCCCCTATGGCAATTATGATAAAGTCATCGGCGTCTTCAATGGTGACCTTTTCATTCCCTCCTTTGCCTACGTTTTTGGAGAGGCCAAACAAGGCGGCAAGCATGCCCTGGTTTCATTGTTCAGGCTGGCCAAAGAAAAAGAGGGGCGCAACCCCTCTTCTGCTATCTTGTGTGAAAGAGCCGCCAAGGTCGCCCTGCACGAACTGGGCCACCTCTATAATCTGTCGCATTGCGAAGAAAAAAACTGTCTGATGCATTATTCAGGAGGACTCGCAGATCTGGATAGCATACCGCTTTATTTTTGCCGATATTGTAACACCAATTTTCAGGATGCGCTGGCACGGCCCTGACGATTAACAAAATCGATAAAATAATCCGAGTCTAGTCAATTGCATTCGGTCTAAGCCCCTCGGCCGTGAGCTCAGGGCCGAACGGCTCAGATAGAAGAAAACTCCTTGTGGCAAGTCAAAACCTGTTTCGGTCCTTGGAGCTTGGAATTTGGGTATTGCCCTTCGACTTCGCTCAGGACCCTGAGCCTGTCGAACGGCCTGTCGAACCATTTGTTATTTGTGATTTGGTGCTTGGAATTTTATATACTATAAGACGCGACTCTATTTAGATTTCTTGTTTGACTTTTTTAATGTATTTGTGGGACAGACTAAGTCGCGTCGGTGTGCAGAAATTCTTTGGTCAACACCCGCCATCCGATTTGCGGAAAAGTACCGAACACATCTCCAGCCAATTTACCAC
>JASFPE010000001.1:0-45115 GCA_050116155.1 Desulfobacterales bacterium | reverse complement strand
ATGCGATTGGCAACCCACTAAATTTCGCTCAAAACACCAGCCCTGTTGAACAAAATTAATTATTTCTTTACTAAAAATAATCTTACAGACCTTCCCAACCGCAGTATATCTTCCCTGTTGACAACACCATCATAAATTGTTACCAATATACCAAATGATATATGTATAGAGGTAAACATGAAAAACCACCGTAAAATACAACGCATACAAACCGGCATGCGCATTGAAAAGCGTATCGTAAAAGTGTTGAAGGCTTTGGCAGAATACCTGGACATGACGTTGGGGGATTTGATTGAAGGCATCGTGCTGCATGTGTTTGAAGGCAAGCTTCCGTTCGATGACAAAACCTTAAAGAAAATTAGCAAAATTAAAAAGGTTTATGATCTGGACCTGGATTCTACCCACAGTCATAAACTCACTGAGCATAAGCCCAACTAAAGGCCATTTTCTAAATGTAACTATAGCGAGGCAACCCTTCGTGAACAGAAATCTTAACCTGCTGCTGAGTGGACAGTTAATCTCCCAAATCGGCGATAAATTCCATATGCTGGCGATCGCCTTCATGGTATTGAAGACCACCGGCTCACCGGCCAAAATGGGAATTGTGCTCTTTTGTTCGGTTTTCCCCAGCATGTTATTAGGGTTTATCTCCGGAGCCTTTCTCGACCGCTACAGCCGTAAAACCATCATCGTGGGCGCAGATGTGGCCAGGGGCCTGATCGTCTCTGCACTTTGTTTTTTATACTATTTCAACGCCTTATCTTTTACAGTGCTACTCGCCGCCCAGCTTTTGCTTTCGGTATGCACGGCCTTTTTCGATCCGGCCATTCCGGCCATCATTCCTCAAATTGTCAAGCGCGAGCAATTGACACGGGCCAATTCACAAACCCAGTTCGTCAGCGGCATATCAACGATAATCGGACCGATGCTGGGGGGCCTCACGGTGGCCTGGGCCGGATATTTGACTGTTTTCATCATCAATGCCGGATCCTATCTGTTTTCGGCCGCGTTCGAGAGCTTTATCCGTATACCCCTTAAAGATCAAAAAGCCTCGAAAACAACGAAACTTGTCGATGATATCATTGAAGGTTGCCGGTATGTATATCAGACGGAGGGCCTGATGATGATTTTGGTGATGGTGGGTGTGATCCATTTTTTTGTGGGATCCATTGAGGCCATTATTCCGGTTTTGGCCACCGATTTGAAGGGCGGGGGCGCCCAAAACATCGGCTTTATTCAGACCTGTTTCGGACTCGGTATGGTCCTGGCGGCCCTGTTGATCAGCATCCGCAGCATCAACAACAGAGAGGTCGTGTTTCTTTTCGGCAGTGTCTTTTTCATTGGCCTGATCCTGGTATTGATCAGCGGCATGCACATCTCCGGCCTACGCGTGATCGCGCCTTTTCTGGTGTTTTTCCTTTTTTTCGGGGGATGTATCATTTTTGCGGGAACCAGCTTTCGAAGCATACTCCAAAAAGAAGTGGATGACATGATGATGGGGCGTGTATTTGGTTTTGTCTCTTCTGTTGGAAACATATCGATCCCTGTGGCAATCCTTATCTATGGGTTTTTGCTCGAATATCTTCCGCAGCATGTCGTTCTGACCATCAGCGGGCTTATTCTCATGCCAACCAGCATTCTGGCCTATCACAAATACACGGCAACCTTATCCGGACAACAGCAGCACAAATCTATCATCTAACAGTAATTTGAAAATCCCTTTGGAAGCCCTTTGATAAATCCATATGGATTTTTCTATTATTTTATGTCATGTCCTCTGAAACCCCTGATGCCTAAAATTATTAAAGACACAAAGATTAGGAAGGAGAAAAAAATGAAAAAATCATTCGGCGCAAAAGCCCTGGTTTACCCGTCTCCGGTCTGGTGTATCGGATCCTACGATGCGGATGGCCGTCCCAATGTCATGACGGCCGCCTGGGCCGGTATCTGTTGCAGCAAACCGCCGGCCGTTACGGTGTCATTGCGAAAAGCCACGTACACATACGGCAACATAACCTCAACCAAAGCCTATACGGTAAGTGTACCACCTCAAAAATATATGCCTGAAGCCGACTATTTCGGGATTGCTTCCGGCAAAACAGTCGATAAGTTCAAGGCCACCGGTCTTACGCCGACAAAGGCTGCCACAGTCAATGCACCCTATGTCGATGAATTCCCGATGGTGCTGGAATGCAGAGTCATCCACTCCCATGAAATCGGTCTTCATACGCTGTTTGTCGGCGAAATATTAGACATAAAGGCGGACGATGATATTCTCACTGAAATCGGGCTACCCGATATAAGCAAGCTCGATCCGTTCCTGTATGCCGCCGAAAGCCGAACCTATCACGGCATCGGCGATTATATCGGCAAGGCCTACACAAACGTCAAAGCATTTTAACGGGACGTGCAGGCACGAAGGGGATGGGACTCAGCCTGACAGCGCTATTGTAATTAATGGCAATTCGATCTATTAATAACGGATCATTACCTTCGGGAGGATACCTATGCACGACATCGTTATCAGGAATGCCAACGTCATCGATGGTTCCGGAAAACCGGCCTATGGGGCCGATGTTGCCGTAGACCAGGGACGCATCGCTGATATCGGAGATTTAAGCTCAAGCAGCGCCAGAGATGTCATCGACGCCGAGGGCCTGGTTGTCACGCCGGGCTTTATCGACATGCATTCGCATGCCGACTTCTCGCTTCCGATTTGGCCAACCGCAGACAGCATAATTCACCAGGGGATCACGACCGCCGTCGTGGGGCAGTGCGGTCTTTCTCCGGCGCCGCTGCTGGACGAAAGCCGTGAAGAAGTGGTGGCGGCGCTGAGCGGTTTTTTCGGTGAATTTGTAAAGGATGTCCCCTGGCAGGAGTGGTCCTCGATGGGGGATTATCTGAATTTTCTGACCAACCAGGGCGTATCACCCAATGTCCTGCAACTGGTGGGCCAGGGCGTCATCCGTGCATCCATTATGGGGCTCGGCGAGGGCAGCGCCGATCGGAAACAGGTAGATAGAATGCAAGACCAGGTGGCCGAAGCAATGGCCCAGGGCGCTATCGGATTGAGTACCGGGCTGATCTACCCACCGGGTTCGTTTACCTCCACCGAAGAATTGATCGCGCTGACAAAAACTGTTGGGGATCACAACGGATATTACTTCAGTCACATCCGCGGTGAAGGCGATACACTGTTGGAGGCTGTCGAGGAAGCCATCTGCATCGGCCGCGAAACCGGGACTCCGGTCCAAATCAGCCACTTTAAAGCCGCCCGCGAGGATAACTGGGATAAATCTTCGAAAGCCCTGGAGTTGATCGACCGGGCGCAAGCCGAAGGCCTTGACGTAACCGCCGATGTATATCCCTATTTAGCCGGCAGCACCTCTTTGGTTACTATGCTGCCCCAATGGGCCCATGTGGGCGGCCCCGCAGAAATCCTGATGCGGCTGACAGACCCTGATACCCGCACCAAGATGAGCGCTGACATGCAAACCGGGGGCTTTGCCCGCGGTGTTGCATGGAACTCGGTATTGATCACCTCGTCGCCGAATAAGAGGGAATATGAAGGCTGTTATGTCTCCGAATTAGCAGCCCAGAGCGACAGCAATCCCTATGAGTGGGTTTTTGATGCACTCGTGGAAACCCAACTCGACATGGGCATGGCCCTTTTCGGAATGTCTGAAGAAAACCGTCTCCGGGAAATTCAATTTCCCGCCATGATGATCTGTACCGACGGATTTGGCTTGGCCATCACCGGCCCTCTGGCCAGAGGCGTGCCACATCCGCGAAATTACGGGGCGTTTCCGCGGGTCCTGGGTCGATACGCAAGGGATCTGAAAGTGCTCTCGCTGGAACAGGCCGTTTATAAAATGACCGGTCTGCCGGCAAAAAAACTCAGGCTGGAAGATCGGGGTATGATCGTTCCGGATTCTGCCGCCGACCTCGTTGTTTTCGATCCTGCGGTCGTATCCGACACAGCCACCTACGATAATCCTCATCAGTACCCCGCAGGCATATATCATGTCCTGGTCAACGGCCAATGGGTGATCCGCGACGGATCACACACCGGTGCAAGACCGGGTGCGGTGCTTCGGATCGGGAAAAAATAAAGCTTCATATCCTACAAAAAATTTTTACCCATGGAATGTACATGAACAGAATTGTGATTAAAAACGGTACTATTGTCGTCGGCACCGGCGTCCGTCTGCATGTGTCCCACGCCTCTCCGAAGTTTCCCAGCACCGGCTAAGAACTTGCGACAATATCGAGAGAAGTGCTAGATTGCCGGCAAACAATTTGCCGACGCGTTAATTGATTTGAGCGAGGAGGTACTTTTTGATCTGGCTGGTTGTCATCCCGTCAACCTTGTTTCTGATTGCCGGTGCGGCGCTGGCATATGTGGTGGGTGCCGCCGCCGTGCTGACTTTCATTGCCAGCGACAATGCCCGTTACCTGGCGGTGCTGCCGCAACGAATATTCAGTCAGCTGGACGTCTTTGCTCTGATGGCGATGGTTCTTTTTATCATGACCGGGGAGGTGATGAACCGCACGGGGGTGACGCGTTATCTCATCAATTTCTCCATGTCCATAGTAGGACGTTTCAAAGGCGGATTGGGCCATGTAAATATTATGACCTCCTCATACAGCTGATGAACCCGCTCGAACCTGTCGCCGATGCACCCCGGATCCTGCATGCCCAGAATTACGCCAATCCTATTTTCATCCAATACCTTCTGAAGATCAATGGAGTTGTGGACGATGTGAAAGGTATCTTCATGCTGACCCAGGCTTTTCACCGTCTGTCGATGCATTTGGACAGTGGCCTTCCAGTTTTGCATGGGCCAGGTGGTGGTCATGACAAACAGCCTGACGCCGCTTTTCCGGGCATTTTTTTTGGTGCGATCATCGAACATCGGCGGCCCGACGTCGCCCAAAAATCCAAGGGTGTCAACATATAACCTGCGTCTGCTCATAGATTTTCCCTCATCTGTAACACTTTTTTGTTGATTACCAAGCCGTTGCCGATCAGCACCAACACCATCCCAATGATATTAAGGGCGGACCACTGATAGTCTTCAAAAAATGTGGAGATAACCAGCGCTACAATGGGAAACAGCATAGTGGCATATGCCGCTCTATCTGCACCGATCTTGCCGATGAGTTTCAAATAGCAGCCAAAGGCGATCACGGTTCCAAAAACAATCAGGTAAAAAAGAGAGCCAACATACCGAAAGGATAATTCAAAGCTAAATGGTTTTCCACTTGTAAAAACAATGATGCCCATGATGCCGGCGCCGTAAACCATGCCGTACGCATTGGTTTGAATAACCGGCAACTCATATTTTTGATGCCGCGCCGAGATAATATTTCCCAGCGAGGCCATGAATGTCGATATTGCCGCCAGCAACACGCCCATCGCGGTTTTGTCGGAAAGACTGAAGGCGGATATTTCCGGCCAAAAAACAAATACGATTCCCACAATGCCGATGGCACCCCCCACCACCACACTGAAGCGAATGGGCAAGCCCATCAACAGAGCACCGTTGAGCATGTTCATAAATACGATGCTGGAGAAAATCACCGCCACCAGGCCACTGGTCAGATGAACCGAGGCCAAATAAATTATCCAGTAGTTGACGGAAAACAACACCAACCCCTGCAGCGCCATAAACACGTGATCCTTCAGCGGAAACCGCATTCTCAGGCCGGCCATTTTGCAATACAGCATCAGCATCATGGCCGCCGCAATGAAGCGATAAAGCACCGATACCATGGGATCCACATTGCCCAGCTGAAACTTGATCGCCAGCCAGGTAGTGCCCCATATAATCACGGTTAAACCGTATAATAAATAAATGTTGGCGCTCATTGACAGGATAATCCTCCATCATCACAAAACAGGACACAACTTAAATGGGAAAACCAACGATATGTCAAGCAAAGAAAGGCGTGGTAAGCACTCTTGACCATAAACACCTTTTCCGCTAACATAACGGCATCTATTCCGGGGGCGCCACTTCTATTTTCCCCGTGAGCTTTCTCAAGCTGATTTCGATTGCTGACACTTATAAGACTTTTTATTGCAAACGAAACAATGCGTGCGTCAAAAAAAGGAAACGTCATGAACGGTTCTGCGGGTAAAATATTAAAAGTGAATCTGACCAATAGAAAAATATCGACCATACCCACAGCCAGATACGAACAATGGATTGGCGGCCATGGCATGGGGTCGGCAATTTTCTTTGACCTGGTCAAAGACAAAACCATTGACGGTTTTGATCCGGCCAATATCGTCACCTTAATGACCTCGCCTCTTTGCGGCACCCTGGCCCCGGCCGGTGCCGCAAGAACAGAGGTGCAGGCCATCGGTGTACAATCACTTCCCATTGGGTGGTTTACCCGCAGTAATTTTGGCGGACGATTTTCGGCCATGCTGAAGTATGCCGGTTGGGACGGCATCGTCATCGAGGGTCGGGCAGACGATCACGTCTGGCTCGATATCAGAAACGACACGGTCAACATCCGCAAATGCAGCGAGTTGTCATTGTGGGGAACTGACGCCTGGGAATGCCAGCAAAAAATCTTCGAGTATGTCGCCGGAAAGCAAATTTATGGTGACTGGATTATGCCGAATGGCAAAGACGACGGTCAAACCACCCAGCGACCGGCGGTGCTTGCCATCGGCCCGGCCGGAGAAAATTTAAGCCGAATGGCCTGCCTGATCCACGACGCCAGCAACGGTGCCGGCCAGGGCGGCTTTGGTGCCATATGGGGTGCAAAAGGACTGAAAGCCATCAGCGTCATCGGCACCGGCAGCATCCGGGTCAATAATCCCAAAGCCCTCATGCAAGCTCGCTTGTGGCAACAGAAAAATTACGGGTTTAACCTGGATAATTTGAAATGGAAATATATGTCCGTTGATTTTCAAAGCGCTCCTATACCGGGTACTTTGTATCCAAAGGGAAAGCCCAGTGTAGGCAAAAGACCCCAGGCATGCGTCGGCTGCCATTCCGGCTGCCGGGGCAGATATGAAGACGGGTTCGGCAATGAGGCCACCTGTTTTACGACCCTGTTTTATGTTTATGCAAATACACTGGATGTTCAGCGTCAGGCCTGTGATCTGCTCAACAGATACGGATTGAACGCTGCAGAGATGTTCTGGGGAGAGCTTTACCTTAAAGACCTTAACGACGCCGGTATCCTGGGTCCGGGCAAAGAGATCGATTGCCCCCTGGATTTTAAGAATTACGGCAAGCTGGCCTTTGCCGAGCAACTGGTCAAGATGATCGCCTATCGAAATGATGGCCGAGGCAATAAACATCAGTTTGGAGAGGATCTGGCCGAGGGCTTTGTGCGGGCGGCGAAAAAGTGGAACCGACTGGACGGCGTTCACGGGGACTTAAAGACCGGCCGGCTGATGTTTCCGATCTGGGGTCTGCCGAGACATAAGGAAGCACGCTCACAGCTGGACTGGGCTTATGGCACCGTCTTTGGTGACCGGGACATTAATGAACACGGTTTCGACCAATTACGAAGTCATCCCACCGCTGCCAAACAGTGGGGTGTGCCGATGTATGCATCCGCCGAGGAGATGGTCAAAATCTACACCGATAAAATGGTGCCGTTTCAAGGAGACATGCGCATGCTGGATTTCAGCACCGAAAATATGTACTCCGAGCACATCGCCAAACTGGTCACCTGGCACCGATATTATTCACGGTTCTGGAAACAATCCGTCCAGTTCTGTGACTGGCGCTGGCCGGATTTTTTGAATCTTTACAACCCCGCGAAAATCGGATCAACCGGTACAGCGGAACCCAAATTCCTCAATGCCGTCACAGGCAAGAATTTTACCTTCCTGGACGGCATTGAGCTGGGGAAAAAAATATGGAATCTGGATCACGCCATCTGGACACTTCAGGGAAGACATCGGAATATGGTTCATTTCGCCGACTATTTTTATTCCCAGAATAGCTTTTCACCCTTCGGACAGCCCGAGTACATGCCCGGTCTGGAAAACGGAAAGTGGGACTTTGTAAAAACCCTGGGCCGCCATTTTGATAAAGACAAATTCGAAGAATTCAAAAGCAGTTTTTACGCCTTGCAGGGATGGGAGATCAACACCGGTTATCCGACCGCCGGCACCCTGAAGTCCCTGGGCCTGGGCTATGTTGCCACTGAACTCGCACAAAACGGTAAATTGGGGAAGGGATAATTCATACTGTTACAGACGCTTGGTCGGTAAATGTGAAATTTGGGTTTTATGAGCTTCAAAAACCCCAAATTACAAGCACCAAATTACAAATAAATCTAAATTTACAATATTCAATGACCCAAACATGCCTATGATATGTTTAAGCACCACCAGACATGATTCCAAATTTCGTCATTCATGTTTGGAATTTTGAATTTAGATCATTGGAATTTGTGATTTGAAATTTGGAATTTACAAAACCACTTGACGGATAGGGAAGGTAAAACCTTATGGATAAGAATAATGATACCAAGATAACTAGAAAAGATACGAACATAAGCCGCCGATATTTTTTGAGAATTGCTGGAACCGTTGCCATCGGCGTAAGCGCGGGCGGCTATGCCGGTGTCAAAGAGGCCCTGCCCAAGATCGTAAAATTGGCCGACGGCCGGTCTGGTATCCCTGTTTCCGGCGGTTATCTGCTGGTTGATGTTAAAAAATGCCAGGGATGCGTTTCCTGTATGCTGGCCTGCTCTCTTGTCAATGAAGGGGTTGAGAACCTTTCCCTGTCCAGAATACAGGTCATTCAAAACTCATTTGACAAATGGCCACATGACCTGACCATCGAGCAGTGCCGTCAGTGCGTCGATCCGGCCTGTGTGGCCGCCTGCCCGGAAGAGGCCCTGACGGTGGATGCGCGCTTCGGCAGCGTCAGAAGAGTGGTGGACGTCGAGAAATGTATCGGTTGCGGTGCCTGTGTCGAAGAATGTCCTTATACCCCCAGCAGATCGTTTATGGTCCCGGACGAAAAATACGGTGGTGATATGAAAGCCAAAAAATGTGAACTTTGCGCCAATGCACCTTATCACTGGGATCCCACAGGAGGAGGCCCCCAGGGCAAACAGGCTTGCGTAGAAGTCTGTCCCGTCGGCGCGATTAAGTTCACCGCCAAAGTACCCAAACAAGAAGGAAACTCGGGCTACAAAGTTAACCTAAGAGATCATATCTGGGCCTCTTTGGGATATCAAAGGCATTGATCGCAAAGATATTGCCTTATCTTAAAATTAAGATGAAAGATGAAAGCGGTGAACCAGATGACTTCAACGGCAAGGATTTCGGTTAACCGTACACCGAACAGTGTAGAAAAAAAACGGATTTGGCAGACATTTGCTGATATTAGCCGGCCTCACATAACAGCAATTGCGGCCCTGGGAATATTTACTTTTGGCTGGTTGTTTACCGGTGAGTATCCGTGGCTCCTCACCGCTGTCTGTGCGTTGGACTGGTTTATCGTCAACCTGATAAACCGCACTGTCGACCTTAAAGAAGACAGCGCCAATATTATCAGCGAGACTGGATTCGTTGATCAAAACCGCCCACTGCTGTTAAGGACAGCTTTAATACTCTTGCTTATTTCGCTGGTCGTTGTGCATTTCCTGAACCCGGCCATAACCATCCTCAGAATTGCATGCCACTTGCTAGGCGCCTTTTATAACTGGCCGCTTCTACCCGGGAAACGCCGGCTGAAGCAGCTTTATTTCTGGAAAAACACTGCCTCGGCGGTAGGGTTTCTGATCACCTTATTTGGATATCCACTGGCCACTGCGTGGTGGGGACACGGATCCCATAGCTTTCCGCCGGGGATTTCATGGCAGACGGTGGTCTTTACGGCCCTATTTTTCTTTCTGTTTGAAATAAGTTACGAAGTCATCTACGATCTGCGGGACGTGAAAGGCGATGCTCTGGCTGGTATTCGCACCTATCCCGTTGTACATGGTTTACGTACGGCGATTCACATTGTCGATGGTCTGATTTTCTCCTCCATCGCCGTTCTTGTTGTCGGCTACCTGTCTGATTATGTTCCCTGGCGCATTTTCATTATGATCGCTGCGCCTGTGCTTCAACTGGTGGTATACAAACATGCCCTGCGCCGAGGTATTTCTGTGAAAGATTGTATTCGGATTACATGGATGGGGGTAGCCATGCTCTTCATCTATCACTTATGGATCGTGGCCAATCTGCCGGGAGTAGGATTGTGAGCATGCTGCTTTCGGAACTGGCTGCGTTTGCAACCGTTGCTATCTATATTGTTGCCCACACTTCCGGACAGCCTAAAGAAAGGCATTTTATCAGCAGGATCATCCTCGTTTGTGCTGCAAGTTGGATTGCCGAAGAAAGCTGTATCCTCCTGTACGATTTCTATGATTATAGTCTGAACTGGCGTCTATTCCTGGCCCACCTCCCTTTGCTGGTCATTGTCATCTGGCCTATTATTGTACACTCTGCATGGAACCTGGCGTCTCAAATCTTGCAGCCCGGCCGCAGGCTCGTGCCACTGACCGCTGCAGCTATCGTTTTGACCGATGCCTCGCTTATCGAACCGGTGGGCGTGCAGACCGGCCTGTGGTCATGGAAGCAGCCCGGATTATTTGATGTTCCCCCCATCGGGATTCTCGGCTGGGCCTATTTTGCCTTCCTGTGTGTTTTATTCTTTGAACAGAGGAAACGCAGAAATGGTGCCAAATGGGTTAGCCTGCTGATTCTCATAGTTCCCGTCATAGGAACTCACATGTTGCTCCTGATCACGTGGTGGGGTGCGCTTCGATGGATAAAAACCTCCATCGATCCAATGCTGGCGGCCGGATCTGCATGGGCCCTGTCGCTTTTGTTGGTATCCGTTATTTTAAAAAATCGAACAGGAACACGGATAATGAAGAAAACGCTTTTGCTGCGTCTTCTGGGCGCCCTGTGTTTATTCACATGGCTTGCTTTGAATAGCAATGAATCGACCTTGCTGATTGTATATGCAACCGCTTTTGCACCCCCTTACCTTACTTTAATGGCCCAGCAGTATCTGGCAACGTCACCGGCAACGCGCGGGGCTTAGATTATCATATTCCAATTTATCGGTTCGAGAGAAAGGAAATCATGAATCAAGACCATATTGCGGCCATCGCGGATGAACTCACACTCAAGCCGGCTGGCGTACAGGCCACGGTTGACCTTTTCAAACAGGAAGCCTCTATCCCTTTTATCGCCCGCTATCGAAAGGAGGCTACGGGCAATCTGGATGAGGTTGCCATCACCGCAATTCGAGACCGCTTGAATCAGCTCGCAGAGCTCGATGCACGTAAGGCCGCGATACTCAAATCCCTTGAAACCCACGGTCATCTTACCGATGAATTGAAGGAAAACGTGATATCGGCACCAAACCTGGCATTGCTGGAGGACATCTATCTGCCCTTTCGTCCGAAACGCAGGACAAAAGCCATGATTGCCCGCGAAAAAGGCCTGGAACCCCTGGCGCTGAGCATCATGGAACAGTCCGGCCAAGATCCGGTCCGACTTGCCGCCGCGTTTATAGATCCGAAAAAGGAAGTGACATCTTCCGAGGATGCCCTGGAAGGTGCCCGGCACATCGTGGCGGAAATCATTAACGAGGACCCCGCGTCGCGTGAGAAAATGCGCAAACTGTATTTTCAAAAAGGCGTCATCCAATCCCGGGTCGCTTCCGGAAAGGAAACCGAAGGCGCAAAATATAGTGACTACTTCGACTGGCAGGAAGCCGTCACCACAGCACCTTCCCACCGCATACTGGCCATGCGCCGCGGGGAAAAGGAGGAGACGCTTAATTTAACCATTGCACCGCCCGAAGATGATGCGCTCGCGCTGCTCGAAGCACTTTTTGTCAAGGGTGATGCCGGCGATTCGGACCAGGTTAAACTGGCCGTCCGGGACAGTTATAAACGTCTGCTGTCACGTTCGATGGAAACGGAGATTCGACTCGCCACCAGGCGGCGTGCGGAGAAACATGCAATTAAAGTGTTTGCACGAAACTTACGCCAGCTACTTTTAGCGCCGCCGTTGGGGCCCAAACGTATCATGGGCATCGATCCTGGTTTCCGAACCGGCTGCAAAGTCGCCTGTCTGGACCGTCAGGGAAAGCTGCTGCACCATGACACCATTTATCCGCACATGGATGAAGTGCGGGATCGCCAGGCTGCAAAAACCATCGCCAGGCTGCATGAACGCTACGAAATCGAAGCGGTGGCTGTCGGAAACGGGACGGCAGGCAGGGAAACCGAGGTATTCATCCGCAAACTTGATACTTTAACGAACGTTCCTGTTATTCTCGTAAATGAAAGCGGTGCATCGGTATATTCCGCTTCCCGGGCGGCCCGCCGTGAATTCCCCGACCTGGATCTTACCGTCCGCGGGGCCGTTTCCATCGCAAGGCGTCTGATGGATCCTCTGGCCGAGCTGGTCAAGATCGATCCGAAATCAATCGGGGTGGGACAATACCAGCACGATGTCGATCAGAAAGACTTGAAACAGGCACTGGATGATGTCGTGATCAGTTGTGTGAATGCCGTTGGCGTTGATCTGAACCGTGCCAGCGTAGAGCTGCTGGCTTATGTCTCGGGACTTGGACCCCTGCTGGCCGAAAATATTTTGCTGTACCGCAACGAAAACGGACCGTTCACATCAAGAGAAGAATTAAAGGCGGTGCCCCGACTTGGCCCCAAAGCCTTTGAGCAATCCGCCGGCTTTTTGAGAATTCATGGCGGATCCAATCCCTTGGACAGCAGTGCCGTTCATCCCGAGAGTTACCCGGTCGTGGATGCCATGGCACAGGATCTGAACTGCAGCGTCACCAAATTAATGCAAGACAAGCACCTGCGGGAAAAAATTGAGTTGAACAGGTATGTCAGCGATAACATCGGGATGCCCACCCTGACGGATATTCTGGAAGAGCTGGCCAAACCGGGGCGCGATCCACGTCAGGAATTTAAAACCATCGAATTCACAGAAGGCGTCAACAAGATGTCCGATCTTACGCCGGGAATGACGCTGCCGGGTATTGTTACCAATGTGACCGCTTTCGGAGCATTTATCGACATTGGCGTTCATCAAGACGGCCTGGTGCACATCAGCGAGCTGTCCGACAGTTATGTGAAAGATCCGGCCGATGTGGTTACCGTGCAGCAGAAAGTGACGGTGACGGTAATACACATTGATCTGAACCGCAACCGGATCTCATTATCCATGAAAGCGAAACCCGGAGACCGCACAGGCAAATCGCCACGGAAGCAGACAGCCCGGAAAAATTCAGGCGGCGCCAAAAAGAAAAAAAAGAATAAAAAAAATACGCCATTTCACAATCCGTTTGAGGAAGTCCTCGGGAAAAAAAGGCGGTAGTCATTCTCCACCTGAAAAAAACCATAACACCTTCAAAAAGATTTAACGTTTATCGGCCCCGATATTTGGTTCAGAGCCAGTACGGTTGCAAATCTTTATCATTCAAAGTATAGATACAGTAAACGAACGGGCAGTCGTGACCCCGTTTTAATGAAAGGAGATGAATCTTATGGGGCTTACGGATATATATCAGAAGGGTAAAAAGATCCTCGCGGAAAAAGAGTATGGACGGGTGCTGGAAGCGGTTGAAACCGGATTTATTTTAGAACATGACCGCCGCATCCTCGATCGGTATACATTTCGACCCCATTATATCGACGGCGTGGCGCCCAAAACCAGTTGCAGAATCCTCGATGTTGAGCTGGCAACCCCGGTGATTATGTCCGCCATGACCATGCCGATTCCGGCCATAACCGATAACGGCATGATGGATGTGGCCCAGGCCCTTAAAGATGCCGGCAGCCTTATGTGGACGGGCACCCCCATCCCACAGAATTTAAAGGAGCTGGCTGCTACCGGTGTTCCGATAGTCGCCAATGCCAAACCTTTTAATGATCGAGACAAGATGTTCCGGGACCTGGAAGACATCCAGAAAGCCGGTGTCACCTGGGTCGGAATAGAAACGGACGCCGGACAAGGAACCAAAATCCACGACAAGCAGGTGGCCACCGACTGCAGACCGCTTTCACTTCAAGAACTCAAAGACATCCGCAAAAAAGTCTCCTGTCCGTTGATCTGCAAGGGGATTTTGAGCGGCCGGGATGCAGAAAAATGCGCCGAAGCCGGTGCCGACGGCATGGTTGTTTCCAACCACGGCGCTCACACCCTGGATTATCTGCCCCATGCGCTGCAGGTGATGGACGAAATTACGGAAGCTGTCGGAGGAAAGACCGTCCTGATTGTGGACGGTGGATTCCGACGCGGCAGCGATGTTCTCAAGGGACTGGCTTTTGGAGCGTCGCTGGTCGGTCTGGGCCGCCCGATCCTTTACGGCCTTGCCGCCGAAGGCCGGGATGGCATCCACCATCTCATCACCGAAATCACAGCAGAAATGAAACGCATCATGAGCTTGATCGGTGCCGAAGATCCCTCAAAGCTTACGAGAGACATGCTGATTGAGGATCCCTGATCCATTGAAGCAAGGCGCAGCAGATAGATAGTTTCATAATAAGATAAAATAGGAGAATAACGATGCCGATAATGGAAGAGCTCAAAAATAATATTGCCAGCAAGGCTGTCCGTAATGTGCAGCGCGGGTACGCGGAAGATGAAAAAACGCGCGGTTTGTTTCGACCCGAAATTAAATTGGATCTCCAGCGTTCGCGGTTGATGACGGAATCATTTAAGCAAACGGACGGAGAGCCGATGGTGATACGCCGTGCCAAAGCCCTGGCACATGTCCTTGACCATATGGGTATTTTCATCAGGGACTGGGAGCGTATTGTCGGATATCAGACCTCCAGTCCGGAGGGACTCTTTCACCCCATCGATATGAACTGGAGATCGGTAAAAAGACTGGTAAACTCGGAGGCCGGTAAAACCCTTTTGGATGATGACGGCAGGGAGGAACTGGAGGAGCTTTGTACCTACTGGAAAGGCAAGTGCATGAGCGATCGGCATCAAGATTTATTTGAGGGTGATCTTGCCAAATACTGGAAGTATGAGGGCACATTTCTGTGGACCCACCTATCGGAACTGGGCATTCCAGACTATGAGGAATTGTTTAAAAGTGGGCTCACCGGAAGAATCAAGATGGCCGAGGATAGACTGGCAGAAATCGAGCAAACTATACCTTCAGACTATGTCGATCAAAAGGAATTTCTGCGCTCGGTGGTCATTGTCCTGAAAGCGGTGATAAACTTTGCCGGGCGTTATGCGACCCTGGCACGGGAGATGGCCGCAGCCGAAAAGGATGCCGAGAAAAAAAAGAGGCTGGAAGACGTTGCCCACAGTTGCGAGTGGGTCCCGGCAAATCCCCCGCGGACTTTTTTAGAAGCCGTGCAGTTCTTTTATTTCATTCATCTGGTTCGATATCTAGAATATTCAACCCTGGGAATCGGAATCCGCCTGGACTATCTGTTTGGCCCTTACTATGAAAAAGATCTGCAAGCCGGCCGCATAACCAAAGATGAGGCCCTTGAAATCCTGCAGCTTCTGTGGGCAAAGTTTCTCGAACTGGGACTGGTATACTCGCCGCTGGTCACTTCGGTCTATGGTGGCGTGGCTTCACTACAGGCAATTACGTTGGGGGGAACGGACAATGTCGGAAATGATGTAACCAACGAGCTGACCTATCTGGCCCTTGAAGCTGCCAGAACCATGCGAACCATTGAACCGAGTATCGCCTTGAGAGTCCATGACGGCACACCCGATGAATTGTTATCGAAAGCAACCGATGTCATCCGCACCGGGCTGGGGTACCCCTCGTTGTTCAATGATGGGGCCCTGATTCCGCTCCTGAAAAAATGGGGTGTCCCGGAAGAGGATGCCAACGGATACGCGGTTTCAGGATGCGTTTACATGGAGATACCGGGTAAAAATATTACGCGTCGGGTGGAAGGCTATTTTGTTTTAGCAAAATGTTTATGGTGGGCCCTGCACCAGGGTGTGGATCCCAAAACCGGGGAACAGTGGGGAGCAAAAACGGCCGATCCCGCTGGCTTCAGGTCATGGGAGGACGTCTTTGAAGCCTATCTGGAACAGGTGCGGTTTTTTACCACCAGGATGGCTCAAATGGAGAATACCTGCAGGGATCTTTATGCCAAATACTGTCCGAGACCTTTTTATTCCGCCATCGTAGAAGGTTGCATCGAACGCGGCAAGGAATGCAAACAATGGATTTACCCCTCCATGGTGCACGATATGACCATCGTGATTGGATCGACCAATATTGCCGATTCGCTGGCCGCGATAAAGAAAGTGGTCTTTGAAGACCGGCTCGTCAGCCTCCCACAACTCATTGAAATTATGGACAAAAACTGGGAAGGCCGTGACGATGTCCGGCAAGCATGTCTGAACGCACCCAAGTATGGAAATGACGATGATTATGTAGACCTGATTGCCCGCGATGTGCATCATGGCACGGAAGCGATCATGGAAACCGTAAAAGATCGCTTTGGATTTTCAAAACGAGGGGACGGCAGCGCCGTATCGGCCACTTACGGTCTGGCTGTAAATACCCCGGCTACCCCTGACGGTAGGCTGGATGGCGAGCCCTTTGCAGATTCCACGCTGGCACCCCAGCCGGGTATGGACAAGAAGGGCCCAACGGCCGTTCTCAACTCCTGCGCCAAAATCGATACCCTGCAAACCTATAACCATCTCCTAAATCAGAAATTCATGCCTCAATTCCTCGAAGGGGAAATGAAACCGGTTTTCATTGATTATTTAAAAACCTGGAGAGAAATGAAGATCCCCCATGTCCAGTTTAACGTGGTGGACAAACAAACCCTGGAGGATGCACGGGAGCGGCCTGATGAGTATCAGGACCTCATTGTAAGAGTGGCCGGCTATAGCGCCTATTTTGTGGAACTGTCAAAGGGGCTCCAGGATCATATCATCGATAGGACCGAGCACAGTTTGGCCTAGGCGCTGATCTCCGTCAAATTTCATGATCGATCTGTTTGAGAGGTAATACCTACCGGCGATGGGATGTAATGGAGATTGCTATTTCCCATGAATTTCCCCAAAAGCAATTATGATGGCAAAGGCCTGGTTTTCAATATCCAGCGCTTCAGTATACATGACGGGCCGGGAATTAGATCCACCGTCTTCATGAAAGGGTGCCCGCTGAATTGTTATTGGTGCTCCAATCCAGAGTCTCAGGATTTTATCCCCAATTTGATGGTCAGCGACATGCATTGCCGGCGATGCGGGGCATGTGAAAAGATCTGTCCGCAAGGCGCCATCACCCTTACCAGGGAGGCAGGCCGAAAAATAGAGTGGGGCAAATGCAACCAATGTCTTGTGTGTGTCGATGCCTGTATTTACAGCTCCTTAAAAGTATGCGGAAAATATATGAATCTGGATGAAGTCCTGGATGAAGTCCTCAAAGACAGGGCCTTTTACAGGAATTCAGGTGGCGGAATGACTATTTCCGGCGGAGAAGCCTTATCGCAGTGGGAATTTGTCGGCCGTCTGCTAGACGAGAGCAAACGGCTGGGAATACATACGGCTCTGGATACATCGGGGTATGCTCCGTGGGAAACGATGGAAAAAGTGCTACCAGCGGTTGATTTAATTCTCTGTGACATCAAACATCTTAACCCCCGTGAACACAAAAGAATGACCGGGGTAGAAAATCAAATTATCTTGGAAAACATCACAAATGCATCAAAAACAAAACCCCTCTGGTTACGTATGCCGCTGATTGCCGGTTTTAATGATTCGGATGCGCACTTGGCCAAATTGATCGATTTGGCAAAAGCGGTTACCGCCGAAAAGATTTCATTGCTGCCCTATCACGAAGGGGGAAAATCCAAGTGTGAACAGTTAGGACGTTCCTATCCCTTTCCTGAAGGAAGGGCACCGAGCGATAAGCGTATTGATTCCATCAAAGCGATGATTGAAAAACAGGGCATAAACGTATCAATCGGCAGCTAGGGTCTCGATTGAAATCCACTGATTTCAAAAAAAACGCAACAGATCATAAAGGACCTGAATCATGACAAAACATGCTCAAATTAAAGATGTAAAAGCCTATCCGAGCTCCTTTCCTCTGGCGCCGGATTCCACGGTGACGTTGGGAATCGGCCGCACCGTCAAACGGGATGCCGTTATCGTCAAGGTCTTAACCGAAGATGGTCTGATCGGCTTTGGCGAGTCTCATCACGGTCGTTGTCCCGGCGCCGTGGCACACCTCGTAAACACGACCCTGCGGCAGCTGGTGGTGGGATTGGATGCTTTTGATGTCGTTGGCGTTTGGAACCGCATTTACCGGATGCAGCTCGCCAGCCATGGTATGGGTACGGCGGCTGTATTGGCGATGAGTGGAATCGATATGGCCCTGTGGGACATCCGCGGTAAAGCCGTCGGCTGGCCGCTGTATCGCCTTTTCGGCGGTTCATCACGACCCATTCCTGCTTACGCCGGCGGTGTTTCCCTCGGGTACCAGGAACCGGGCTCGCTGGTAGAAGAGGTTGGCGCACTGGTAGAAGCCGGGTATCGGGCCGTCAAACTGCGGGTTGGTGATTCAAGAGATCGTGATCTTGAGCGTGTGGCGGCGGTTCGCAAAAAATTTGGTGATGATTTAACCATACTGGTGGATGCAAATACCGGTTATACGGTCGAAGATACCCGGCAAATGATCCCGGGATTTGAATCTTACGGTGTCGGCTGGCTGGAGGAGCCGTTTCCGGCTCATGACCGCCGAAGCTATGCGCTGGCAGCCAGCTATGGAAATTTGCCACTGGCAGCCGGGGAAAACTGTTACACCCGCTTTGAATTTTCGAGCCTGATCCAAGACGGCATCATACAAATTCTTCAACCGGACCTTTCTAAAACGGGCGGAGCCACCGAGGCGTTGCGTATCGCGGCGATGGCATCGGTGCATAAACTGCCTATCCATCCACATACCTCAATCAGCGGGCTGAATATGACGGCCACGATTCATTTCCTGGCGGCAATTGATAACAGCGGTTACTTCGAGGCGGATGTGTCGCAAAACAACCTGTTTCGGGATGAGCTTGTCAGTCAGCCATATACCCTCGATGCCAACGGGTGCGTCCACCCCATCGACAAACCGGGTATCGGACTCGACGTCGATGAGGATTTTTTAGCTAAACATCCTGTCATTGAGGGTCCGGCATACGTTTAATGGACAAAAAAAACAACTGCTGACGGGTTTTGATGAAAAAATTAGAAATAAGATTCAAATTTGGCGTCCCATCCGCAAAAAAAATTTTGAAATCTTACTTTTTTGTGATAGACTAAAAAATAGGGCGAGTACTGTTAGCGAAACTCGTTTTTATTAACCTCCTTTCTTGGGCGGCTTAGGCGTGGGCCGCCCATTTTTTTGCCTGCCTGGCGCAATCAATGTTGTATGCAATTTTTTCCTACCGGTTATCTTTTTGTGCAACTTATCACAGAAATATCAGGGATCTTGTTGGTCCCCATCTATCTGATATCTATTATAAAACTAGCCTTATCAGATTATTGGCACATGTTTTGCTCTGATTTGTGCGGATCCGGGAACGAAAAGAAAAGGATTCATAAACACAAAAATGGCTGAATTTACCATTCTCATATTAATCATGTTTTATATGGGGCTATTAATTCTTCTGGCTCTAAAATAGTACTTCTGACAATACACCGTTTATATTTCGGTGAGGATTCGAATATTTTGTTTAGAGGTTTGAAAATGTCAGAAACACAGCTAATCGTTTTATCGGTAGCAACGTTTATCTCTCTTTCATGCGGTCTGGTCATCGGTCTGTTAAAAAAAATCCATCGACGATCAGAGGCTCATGATTCAAAGATCACAAAGGAGATCGAACAGGACAGCCCTTTTTCTTTATAAGCAAAAAAGAGAAGAAAAATTAAGTACAACACCATTTAGGTGGCATTAAAATAGGGCGCATTCCTTTTCTAAAATTTACCCAGCCTTACGCCAGATACCATCGTTATACGTTAATAACCCGACACATTCGTCAACAAAGTCCACCAAGGATCTTCCCGTCTGTTTTTCTGTTAGCCCAATTTTCTGTTAGCCCAATAGGAAAGAAAAACTGGAAAAAACGCAATATTGTTGACATGAGAAAAAATGAGATGATAAAATCCAGGCTTAAGAAAATTGAACATACGCAATTATTCAGTCGTCAGCGTATGGGTCAAAACTTCATTTCTCTGAACAAAAGACGGACGGTTCACCCGCTGTTCAGGATCTAGAACCAAACACTTTTGCACAAGGAGGTATCGTAATGGACTTTGAAGGTTACTGCGTTAAGTGTCGCAAGAAGCAAAAGATTACAAACGGCTCGGTAGAAAAAACGGCAAAGGGAAAGCCGGTAGCCAAAGGCACCTGCCCGGAGTGTGGCACGAAAGTAAATCGATTTCTGTCAGCCAAGGAAGCGGGATAGAAAGTTTCAAATAAGGAGCGTTGTGGTATTATAACTTTGTAGACCTATAAATACACAAGTCCCACCCAAGAGGTGGCAATGGTATGAATCGAAAACCCCATTTCTGGCAAAACGAAATGGGGTTTTTTATTAGGGAGCGGTTCCAATGGCACTAAGCAAACTGGATTGCCTGGCAAGAGTGTCTATTTTTTCTCATTTAAAAAAGAGGATTTGCGAAGACTTGCAGAAAAACGCTCTGGTCAGAAACTATCGCTCAGCAATAATGATCAAAAAAAATAGGAAATAAAACGCATATGTCTAGATGGACTTTCGGTGACATCATCGTGCAACGTGTAGTCGAATTCGAAAGCCCGCTTTTTCCTCCCGAACTCCTACTCCCATCGTCTACAAGAAAAGCCATTGACTCTCTTGGTGATGAGCTAGAACCCGGTTTGTTCGATCCGCAAAGCAGACAGCTGATTCTTGCTTTCAACACCTATGTCGTGCAAACGCCCCGCCATACCATTTTGGTAGACACCTGCAGCGGTAACGACAAGCACCGTCCTCAAAAATCCCGCTACCACATGAAAAAATGGCTCTATCTGGAAAACCTTTTAACATTGGGCATCAAGCCCGCGGACGTGGATTACGTATTATGCACCCATCTGCATGTCGACCATGTAGGCTGGAACACAAAGCTGTCGGGCAGTCGCTGGACATCGACCTTCCCCAATGCCGAATACCTGTTTGTACGCGACGAGTGGGAGTATTGGCAACATCAATATCAGACAGATGCGTTCACCGATGATCCATATTACACAGACAGTATTTTGCCGATTATCGCAGCCGGTCAAGCCGTCTTTATCGAGAAAGACTATGCCTTTGAGAAAAACATATGGCTCGATCCGACACCCGGTCACACGCCTGGCCATGTATGCTTGCATATCTCGTCCAAGGATGCTGATGCCGTTATCAGCGGCGATATCATGCATCACCCTCTGCAGTGCGCAGAACCCGACTGGAATAGTTGCTTTTGTGTTAATCCTGACCAAGCGCAGCTCACGCGCCGTGAATTTATGGACCGTTATGCAAATACCAATACCTTAATAATGCCCTCTCACTTTCCGACGCCTTCGGTTGGCCGAATCGTGAGCTCCGGCACAGCCTGGCGATTCATCTTCGATGACACCAAATAGGAGGACAAGAAAATGAAACTAAATCTAAAAGCACTGGCTGCAGCCTTTGCCATTCTGTGGGCAGGGGAGGTGTTATTTGTTGGGGTGGCCAATCTGATTTGGCCGGGATACGGCAAGTCGTTTTTGATGATGCTGGCTTCGATTTACCCGGGCTATGCTGCATCCGGTTCATTTGGTGATGTGATCGTCGGAAGTCTTTACGCGCTTGTCGATGCCGCAATTCTGGGTTTTGTTTTTGGCTGGCTTTACAATTTAATGTCTGGTAGGTCAACCGGCTGAGTCAGTTGGGTTCAAAGAATTTAATCGTTCATTAAGATGCGCACCGGATTCTACGATCGGGTCATAAGATGGTCTCTATGCGGTCACCGCCTCTTCCTTTGGCAAGATAAAGGGCGTGCTCTGCATTGGCGATCAAATCGGATAGTTTGTCCTTAAAGTCTTTGCCTTTCAACTTTTCAAAATGATATCCGAGAGAAAGCGTTATCTGAATGATTTCTTCACCGAAACGGAATTCAAAATCCTTTATTGCCTTGCGAATACGCTCGCATTGAACAAGCATATCCTCCTTGTTGATATCTCCGCGCGGCATAATGATAAACTCTTCTTCGGTGTAACGGGCCAAGAGGTCTTCGGTTCGAATTGTTTTAGAAACGATACCGGCAGTGCGCGCCAGCGCAAATTCACCACCTTGATTCCCGTGGGTGTCGGTGATTTGATTGAAGTTATCGATAACCAACATAATTACACCCACCGGCAGTTGGTGCCTACAGGCATAAGCCATCTCCATGGAAGCCAATCTGAGGAAATGCTGTCGACAAAAAATGCTGGTTAACGGGTCAACGGAAACCTGGCGCAAAAGGTTCTCTTCGGATTGAATTTCAGCCTCGTCTTTGTATTCGATTTTCATTACAGATTGACCCAGTTGAATGGGAATCCCGGGCAAGACTTTTGTGCGATTTATCTTATGGGAATCGACAAATGTACCGTTGGTGGATTCATTGTCTTCGACGGTGATATTCTCATCGTCCCATTCGAATGTGCAATGAATTCTGGATACCCGATGATCACTAATTTTAATGTCCGCCTGCGGTGAGCGGCCAACCGTCATGCGGCCGGGCTCAAGTTTAAAGCGTCTGCCGGCATCGCGGCCGATAAATACAATTAAATACGGATGACCCGCCCCGACCTGAATCTGTGAATCGGCATCCAACAAATCCGTTCGACCGAGATGTGTAAAATCTTCTTCTTTCATCTTTTTGCCACTATGGCTTTTTATAAAACAATGCGTGTTCGGGGGTTAGCAACCAGCCTCACACCAGTTGATTAAATCAACCATATAAATAATATACTATAATATTATCGGTCAGATTTAAAAAATGTTTAAAAATTTAATCGGTATCTTTAGATGCCGTTTTCGGTGATTCGGTTTTTTGTTTTTCGATCCACTCACCCAGTTTTTGGCCGTATGCATCTTCGAACAGCATCTTTCCGATCTGAAAACCAAGCTCGCGATATGCCTCAAATTGTCGTTCGTCGAAAAACTGATCCGCAGTGGATTGATCCGGAAATTTATCATTGAGACGCTGATAACCCTGGACATCTTCCGGAAGCTTGGCTACCGGGGTCGTCTTAATGTAAATCAGATAACCCGGATCTCCATTATCGTAAGTTATCTCCCCGAAAACAAATGCTTGTTGAGATAAACGATTTTCACCAGTCGGTATCATGGGTTTGGTATTCACCGACACCTCGGTCCCAAAATCCACCCGGGCCATCTCAATGCATCGGCCGAGATCGTTAAATTTCCACCCTGCATCAGCGGTCGCATCGGATACAATAATGTATCGGCAGCGTCGTCGGAGCAGTTCATAGAGTCCCAGGTTTTCGAAGTGGCCGCCGTCGGACAAATGGATATTCCAGCGTTTTTCGTTCAGTCCGCTGCCGAGCATTTCCATCAGCATATAATAGGTCCACATGGGCCGTAAAAGTGAACCGGTTACGGCAGGTTTGGAAGGGTTTCGAATCCAATAGCCCATACGAATATTTAATAACGTCATCAGAAAGGTCAGGGGCCGGGATCGGGTAATATATGTATTTGGATCTACGGCGGCGCCTGAGATGGCAAATGCCGTAGCCAGATTCATATTGCCGCCGATGTAATCTGAGGTCCTGATATATCCGGTGGATTCTGCACCGCTGTATTCAGGACTGAAAAAAAAGCTGTCTCCTCCGCGGCCCCGCAGTTTTGCGACTTCTGAGCCAACGGTCTGGATATTGGTACAAATGATATGGTAGGGTGCCTGTGTTTGAGGAATATCTTTTAGCAGGCAATAATCCGCTTCTTTTATATCGCTTTCAGCGCCTTTGAGGCTGTGAGGCATGAAGGCCGTCATGAGCCGATTGCGGTAAAATCGATGCATCGATACATGATTAATATCTGCTAATGAAGCAATCATGTACCATACGGGGATGGCAACTATGAGCCAGGGCCATTTCAGGACATAGCCATTGGTCAGGTGGTAAAGCCATAGAAATATGCCAAAAACCAGCAAGGCTAATCCCAGGGACAGAAAAAGGGAGCGGACGCCTTTGGCCTCATTGCCTTGCTTGCGTCCGCGCAAAGCGCCGAGCATCGAAATAATACCGGATAGTGAAATCCCAGACATGGCCCATTGAATCCAGCCCGATAGCTTCCCATCAAGATAATCATGGATGACGGGAATCGAACCCACCAGCGTAAACAATACGCCATACATGAGCAGCTTGCCTGCCCGCTTGCGCATCCCTTGTTGACGCAACACGTTACGGAAAACTTCAAATCGCGTTGTCAAAGCAAAAACCAGGGCTGCGGCCAGGAACAGGCAGATCATAAACAAGCCTAACGCCAGTAGCCAGGCAAATAAAGTAGTGATCTTAACCGGTAAATATTTATAAATAAAATCAAAAAAGGGTGGCGAGGCTCCTACTTTTTCAGATAGCAATAAAAAAATGAAAAGAAAAAACGATATCAGGATGAGGAGGTTCAAAAGGATTCCGGTTAAAATGGCGGATATCAGCGCCCATAGTCCAAGTCCGTCTCCGGGCATAAGGTAATTGCCATGGGCGCGAAGCCAGGTAAGAACTCTGCCGCCCAAATATTTATGGTCTTTACGTTTGGTGCCAAACGGAAAGTCAGTTTTCAATTTGGACATAAACCAGGTCAACGAAGATCCAATGTAGCCTCCGCCGGAAACCGTGGACAGGTAATCCACCTGTTTTAACACCTTAAATCGCCACATGGCTTGCAGCAGACCCAAATTGAAGGTGGCAGAGCGAATACCGCCACCCGACAGCGCAAGGCCAATGGCATCTTTCTTCGGGTTTCCCGGATCCTGTCCCGCCTCAGATCTGCGCTTCTTGATCCGTTTCATTTCATCGGTGAGAACCTCATTAAACGCTACCGTGGGATTCTTTATTCTTGGCATGACAAACCTCTCAAGTTAAATATCTGATCGGTTTCAAATGTGTCGTTACCCCAAAAAAATTCCCGTCTTTCGTATTGAAAAACGGGATTTTTTCTATTCATCTCATGTGGCACCCACTTTTTAAGGGTTAACACATTTCTTCATGAAAAGCTGAATATCATATCGCCTTTTCAGCAGTCAAGGTTAGTATACAAAAATCAGATGGCAGATCAAAATAATTTAATAACATCCCATTCATATTGACTTTGCCAAAAGCTTATGTAAATGACTAAAAATCAAAGTAATTGTGACCCGTTCTTCACCCTTTAACAAAGGACAGCGACTCATGAAAATAACCGATGTCCAAACTTATGTGGTCGAAAATCCGCCACCCCATTTCGGCGGACTTTACTGGGTATTTCTAAAACTCACTACCGACGGCGGAGTAGCGGGGTTCGGAGAGGTTTATTCGGTGCCGTTTCATCCACACATTGTGGCGCGTATGATTGAGGACGTTTGTGAACGAAGTGTTTTGGGAGCTGACCCCTTCAAGATAGAACGCTTGTGGCGAATTATTTATTCCAGCGGCTACACCCAACACCCGGACCTGTCACTGATGGGGGTACTCAGCGGCATTGAAATGGCATGCTGGGACATTGTCGGCAAAGAACTACACAAGCCAATCTATGAATTGCTGGGCGGCCAGGTGCATGAAAAACTCAGGTCGTACACTTATATCTATCCACAAAATACTGATAAAACAGACGTGTACAGAGATCCGGAACTGGCAGCAGAAAGAGCGGCAGACTATGTGAATCAGGGCTTCACTGCCGTAAAATTTGACCCGTTAGGTTCCTATTCCGCCTTTGATCCCCGCCAATTGTCTCTGGAAGCGTTGGAGCAGGCGGAAAGATTTATCAAAACGGTGCGAGAGGCCGTCGGTGACAATTGCGATCTACTTATTGGAACCCATGGTCAGATGACCACCTCCAGTGCCATTCGCTTAGCCAGGCGCCTGGAACCCTTCGATCCATTGTGGTTTGAGGAACCGGTGCCTCCAGAAAAAGTAGAAGAAATGGCCCGGGTGGCCTGTTCGACCAGCATCCCCATCGCAACCGGTGAACGGCTCACCACAAAATATGAGTTTGCAAGATTGCTTGAGCAACAGGCGGCAACCATACTGCAGATGGCCCTGGGGAGAGTTGGCGGGATACTTGAAGCCAAAAAGATTGCCGGCATGGCGGAAGCCCACTACGCCCAGATAGCGCCACATTTGTATTGTGGACCGATTGAAGGCGCCGCAAATATTCAAATAGATACCTGCAGCCCCAATTTCCTGATACAGGAAGGTATTAAAACCTGGGACGGTTTCCACGCCGAGATTCTGAAAGCGCCAATCCAATGGGAACAAGGATATATTGTACCGCCGAAAAACCCCGGGCTGGGCGTCGAACTCGATGAAGAGGTGGCCGCCAAGCATCCCTATACCGGGAAAAAACTACATCTCGAGATGCTGGATCGGCCGGTTTTATGATCGCTGCGGTCTACTTTGAAAAATCTATAGCCTCATAACCAGACGGAAAGCGGCGCGGTAACAGAAAATTATATATGAACACACTGCAAATTAGAAAGGATAAGGTATGAAAAAGAGATTCGGATTCATTGGCGTCGGTAATCTCGGTGTACACCTAGCCACCAATCTGCTGCGCGCAGGATTTGCGGTCGCCGTTCATGATCTCGACACCGATGCAGCAGAAGGCCTGATCGAGCCGGGTGGGATCTGCGCTTCATCTCCCAAACAGGCTGCCGAATCAGCAGATACCGTCATCACCTGCCTTCCCTCACCAGCGGCTGTCGCCGAAGTCATGACCGGGGAAAATGGTATCCTGGCTGGCCTTAAGGCCGGCGGCACCTGGATCGACATGAGCACCAATGATCTCAATGAGGTGAAACGCCTGGCTGCCCTTGCCGCGGACAACGGAATTGCCTGTCTTGAGGCACCGGTAACCGGCGGTGTTCACAAGGCCGCTGAAGGCGAAATAACGGTTCTGGTCGGTGGCGATAAGACCGTCTATGATGAACATTTGCCTGCCTTTCAGGCCATGGGCGGCACCATCATATATATGGGCCCCCTGGGAAGTGCTTCGGTGATCAAGGTCATCACCAATATGCTGGCGTTCATTCATCTGGTAGCCGCGGGTGAGGCGCTGATGCTGGCCAAACGAGGAGGTCTCGACTTGACCACAGCGTTCGAAGCCATCAAAGCCAGCTCCGGCAACAGTTTCGTTCACGAAACCGAAAGCCAGGTGATTTTAAACGGCAGCTACAATATCGGCTTCACCATGGACTTGGCGTGCAAAGACCTGTTGCTTGCCAACCGGCTTGGCCGCGAATTTGATGTTCCGTTGGAGCTGGGGGGACTGGTTGAGCAAGTGTTTATCCGTGCCCGGGCACAATACGGCGGAAATGCCTGGTCATCCATGGTGGTCAAGCTTCTGGAAGACGCCCTCGACACAGAACTGCGGGCACCGGGATTTCCGGAGGTTCTTTAAAATATTCTGGATCAGTACCTGGGCTATAAAGCCTGGCGATACAACTGTTCCATGACCTCCTGGGAGACGCTGCGGGGATTACTGGGCCAGTTCCGGTCCTGGTAAGCGCCGGCCGCCAGCTCCGGAATCATTTCGGGGGTAACGCCGACATCTCGCAGATGGGTGGGCAAACCTGTGTCCACAGCCAGTTCTCGGACAGCCTCAACGGCTTGCTTAGCCTGCTGCCGAACTGTCCCACTGACCGCCTTTGGTATATCCAGTGCCCCGGCGATGCGGGCATATCGATCCAACGCAGCTGGCAGGCTGTAAGCCATCTGGTGGGGCAACATCAACGCGTTGGCAATCCCATGCTGGATACCGGCCAGGCTGGAAAGCGGATGCGCCAGCGCGTGGCAAGCGCCAAGCCACTTGGACGTAATTCCAATACCGCCTATCAACGAGCCCAGCATGACGTCTCGCCGGGCATCATGATTATCTCCCTGGGCCACGGCCAGCCGCAGACTTCGACCTATCAGTTCAATCCCGTAAAGAATCATCGGATCCAGCATCGGATTTTCATTGGTTGACACATAGGCTTCGATACAGTGAGAGAGGGCATCAATGCCGGTGGCCGCGGTAAGAAATGATGGCAACGTCAAGGTTAATTCGGGGTCGACCAGCGCAACGGTCGGTACCGTGGCCGAACCGCCGCCAACCCCGAATTTACATTTGGCCCCAGTGTCTGTGATAATCGCCCACGGGGTAACCTCGCTACCGGTACCGGCAGTGGTGGGAATGGCGATGACAGGGGGCAGATCTTTGGGTGCGGGAATCGGTCGGCTGGCCTCGTCAAGAAAAGGCGAGTATTCCGCCACACAGCCTTGCGGCGGGCCTCCGGCCACCAGGCTTACGGCTTTAGCAGTATCCAGCCCGCTGCCTCCGCCAAGACCAATGATAAGATCTGCGCGACTGTCACCAAACGCCCCGACGGCCGCATCCACCGATTGCGTGTCGGGATTGGGCACCACTTTGTCGTAGACGACATAGGATAGATTTGCAGCCTTGAGCGAAGCCGCGATGGGTTCGACCAGTCCGGCGGTAATCACTCCCGGGTCGGCAACAATAAAAACACGTTTGGCGCCAAGTGCGTTAGCCGTTTCGCCAACCAGTTCGATGGCCCCGAATCCAAAATGTACTTGCCTGGGTAAGATGGTCGTGAAAATATTCGCATTCATCGAAGTATACCCCCTTTCGTGCAAACTAATAGAGAAATAGCTCTGGCGGGTCAAGCAAAAGATGGACTGAGCGATGCGCTCATTGCCGCAACAGCCTATGTTGGTCTGCTAACAAAACTTTATTTTCGATTGACAAACAAAAGAAGATCGTTATAGGTTTTAGCCCGTTTTGTCCACCCGCCCCGCCTGTGGTAAATAACCATTCCTTTCGCCTGTTGGCCTCGCAATATTCTGACTTGCAAACCGGCCAAAGTATACAAGGACTGGCAGGTGGTGCAAAATGAGTTATAAAATTTGCGCAACCTAGGGTTACAGGGAGGTTTAACTATGCCATTCAAAACGCTTTGCAAAGCTGTGGAATCCGGAAATACAAGTGAAGCCGAAGATATAGCCCGTAAACTTCTGGAAGAAGGCAATGATCCGCTCCAGATGATTGCCGCGCTTACCGAAACGATGAACAAACTTGGCGAGCTGTTCGCCCGCCTGGAAATATTTCTGCCTCAATTAATGCTATCCGGAGAAGCCTTAACAGCTGTTGTCGATATTATCCGCCCCAAGATCCAGGAGAGCGGCGAACAGGGGGCTTCCAAAGGTAAAGTCGTCCTGGGTGTAGTGAAAGGTGATCTGCATGAAATTGGAAAGAATATTGTGAAGTTGATGCTCGAGACCAATGGATTCGAAGTAAAAGATGTGGGATATGACGTGGATTCACTGACTTTTATCAAGGAAGCGGAGGCCATGGGGGCGGATATCATCGGGGCATCATCGCTGATGACCACCACCATGCCAGGACAGAAGGAAATTATCGAACTCCTAAAAGAAAAAGGGCTCAGAGATCAATACAAAGTCGTCATTGGTGGCGCACCGACGGGACCGGAGTGGGCGGAAATGATCGGCGCAGATCTTTATTGCGAAAATGCAACCTCTGCTCCCAAAATGATGGAGGAACTTTTAAAAAAGCCGTAAATCTCATCGTTCAATAAATTATATCTTAGCCAGTCTTAACAGGTTTTCTTGGTTTCAGGTGTCAGGTGTCAGGTGTCAGCAGGCCAATTTAGGAATTGCGCCCCGGTGAAATCGGCTTCGCATTTCACGGGGTAAAAATTCAGGAATTTAGGTATTGAAGGTATTCTGTCATTCTAATTCCTAAATCCCTCAATTCCTCAATTATTGAATCCTGACACCTGAAACCTGAAACCTTAAATATTAGTTGTGGTAATCTGCTTGTGATTTGACTGATACACATATCATTGCATTAATGTAAACGTAAGGAGGCCTTACCATGTCCACCCCCTACCGTCTCTGGGAGATTCTGCAGCGATCCCATACGGGTCCACATTGTGAAGAAGATGATTTCTTGCCTAAAATATTCACCCCCAAGCTTCAGGAAGTCATAAAAAAGTATGAGATAAAATACGATCCTGAAATCCCCCTGCCCACGGACGACGATCAGGCCGACCGGCTGTGGCAGGCCGGATGGGAGCTGTTTCGTGACGTGGGCCTTTACAACACAGACACCCATCGCGTCATCAAGGTCTCAGACGATGAAATCAAAGAGGCGCTCTACCTGATAAAAGGCGCATACTGGGTGGGTGCCGGAAAAGATGCGGTCTTATGGAAACACCGCCAGGTCGAGGACCCGCAGCCGCCGTTTTGCATCTTCAGCCCGGACATCACCTGCGATGAGAATCTTCACCATTCCATATGCCTCGCCTATCTTAAAGAGCCCCTTTTGGATGGTTTTTGTGCCCCCATCCTGGAGGATACCATGGGCCAGAAGATCTCATCCGGCTCCCCCACCGAAATCAACGGTTGTACCCAGCATATTTACAACCTTCGACTGGCTGCCAAGCAAGTCGGTCGACCGGGGGTATTTTTTGTAGCCGTCGGAACCGCCGAACACGACACCGGCCAGATTGCCGTGTCCGACAATGAGTGGGGCGTACGAACGACAGACTCACGACTGGTTGGAACGCTTTCCGAGTTCAAAACGGCCGATACACTGCTGAACCGGGTGGTTCATTATGCCCAATATGGATGCTATACCGGCAATCTCACGGGTCCTATATACGGGGGCTGGTGTCTGGGCTCAGAAGGGGTTGCCGTGACGCTGGTCGCCTACAGCCTCAGCGGCCTGTGCATCCATGGAGCCATCTATAACCAACATTTCCCTTTTCACCTCCATTGGGGTTCCAATACGACCCGGGAACTGCTTTGGCCGATTAGTATGGCCGGCCAGGCCATGGCGCGTAACAGCAAACTCCTCAACACCTCTAACGGATTTTCAAATGCGGGTCCCATGACGGATATGGTCTTTTACGAAACCGCCTGCCATGCCCTGGTCAGCACGGTATCGGGATGGCACCTGTGGGAAATGGCTTCCGCTCGCAATAAATACAGAAATCGGGCAACACCGCTGGAGGCAAGGATTGGCATGGAGGTAGGCCATGCGGTTGCGCGACAGGGTATGACAAGAGAACAGGCCAACGAGCTGGCCCTGAGGCTTTTGTCGAAATACGAAGACAACGCGGCAGATGCCCCCAAGGGTAAAGAATATCAGGAATGTTACGATGTGGCCTCGGCCCTTCCAACTCCGGAACATCTTGATATGTATCATCGCGTAAAAGATGAACTGTCTGAAATGGGAATCGAATTTCCATTTTGAGATAGGTTCAAGTATATTATCCCGACTGTACTTTATAAAACGCTGATTGATTTAATAGTACTTTTTTTCAGGATGAAATTCGCAAAATCCAAATTCCAAGCACCAAATTACAAATGGTTCGACAAGCCGTTCGACTTTTTTAATGTAATTGTGGGACACATGCTTAAAACCGGATTGTAATTCGGCGCTTACCGAAGGGGGTTGCGCAATGAATACGGGCTTTGGATCTCAGTGCATTCCAAACTACCGGATCCTCACTGAAGGTCAAATCAAAGAAATTCATAAAGCGACACTACAACTTCTGGAGAACATCGGCGTTAGCATCATGCACCCGGAAGGCATTCAACTCCTGAAAAATGCCGGATGCCGGATAAACGGCCATGGTAACATTCAGATTCCCAGCGGGTTGGTGGAATCCTGCATTCACAGCGCACCTGCCAGTATCACTATATACAACCGCAATGCCGCTAAGGCCATGCAGCTGAAAGGAAATAAGGTCCACTTTGGTCTGGGAACAGACCTTCTTGAAACTTATGATCTGGAAACCGGTATATTAAGATCATCTCGGTTGCAAGACGTTGTCAATGCAGCCAGAATAGCCGATTATTTCGAGGATATTGATTTTATCGCTTCTTATGCCCATCCTCAAGATATTCCGGCCAATCTGGCTTACATTGAGTCCTTCAGAGCAGAGTTGGAAAATTCCATAAAACCTATTTTTTTCACGGCCGCCGGCTCAGAAGACCTTGCTATCATCATCGAGATGGCAGAGGCCGTCGCCGGGGGCAAAGATCGGCTGCGACATAAGCCATTCTTAATTCATTATTCAGAACCAACGAGTCCCCTGACACACTCCTCCAGCGCATTGCAAAAGCTTTTTCTGTGCGCCGTAAAGAGAGTTCCGGTCACCTATACCCCGGGGATGCTTGCAGGCGCCAGCGGACCGGTGACCCTGGCCGGCGCCATCACCGTTGCCAATGCCGAAGCATTGAGCGGCGTTGTGCTTCATCAATTGATGGCAAAAGGCGCGCCCATTATCTCCGGGTTTGGTATCTCCACGATGGACATGTTAACCGGGGCACCAATCTATGCATGCCCGGAATATCGGTTGGCGTTATCAGCCTGCGCAGATCTTTACCATTATTATGAAATTCCCATGTGGGGAACAGCCGGTGTCAGTGATGCCAACTGCCTGGATCAGCAGGCAGGTATGGAGGCATCCGTTTCACTACTCATGGCCGCGCTGGATGGTGCAAACCTGGTCCATGACGTTGGTTATTTGGGCCAGGGGCTGATCGGTTCACCGGCTGCAATCGTGATGGGTGCCGAAATCATCAGTTATGTCAAAAAAATAATACACGGCTTTGCTATCGGGGCGGATCGGATCGACATGGACGTCATCCGGAAGGTAGGTCCGGGCGGCGATTTTCTCACCTCAGCGCAGACTCTCAAACTCCACCGACAGGAGCACTGGCGACCCATGTTTGCCAACCGTGCCAGTCTCAATCATTGGCAAGATGAAGGCCAAAAAACCTATGGTGAAATTGTGACCCGCAAGGCGATTGAGATCCTAAAATCCCATGCGTGCGAATCCCTGCCGGCGGATGTACAGCAAAACATCGCCGCAATTGGGAAAAAAGCAAAGACAGCACTTTTAAACAAAAACTTTGACGTATAAGAAAAACTTATACCACAAAAAGCAAAAATTTCCTTTCCAAAGGCTTGATTGTCGGCTATGGAAGTTAGCATGTCCCCATCATACAAACAGAACTGGTTGAGGCTGAAGCGTTCTCCGGTGATGGATATTACCAAATTTTTGGTGGTGGTGGCAGTACTGATCTGGGTGATGGCTCGCGGCACGCAGCAACTCGGCTATAACTGGCAATGGTATCAGGTTCCCAAATATATATTTCAATTCCAAGACGGTGAATTTTTCTTCGGCCCCCTGATGTTCGGCCTGGTGATGACCTTTCGCATTACGGCCTGGGGCCTTGTTTTGTCGATGACCATCGGTTTGGTAACCGCCCTCTTGCGCCTGTCCGACTCCTTATTTGCCAGAATCGTTGCCAGGGCGTATCTGGAGCTCATCCGAAATACCCCGCTGCTGGTTCAAATCTTTTTCCTTTACTTCGTGCTGGCACCCATTTTTGGCCTCAGCCGCTTTGCTGCAGGCGTCATCGCACTCAGCCTTTTTGAGGGAGCTTATGCCTCAGAGATTTTCCGTGCGGGAATCGTGTCCATTCACAAAGGTCAGTGGGAAGCCTCGCACAGCCTGGGCTTTAGTATCTTCGATACATACCGCTGCATCATCCTTCCCCAGGCGATCCGGCGCATTCTCCCGCCCCTGACGAGTCAGGCGATATCTTTGATCAAAGACTCGGCCCTTGTCAGCACGATCGCTATTTATGATTTGACCATGGAAGGCCGGGCGGTTATCGCCGAAACATTCCTGACATTTGAGATCTGGTTTACGATTGCGTTTATGTACCTGGTTATCACGATAACCCTATCTATTGTTGTCAATTTCCTGGAAAGTCGATTCAGGATTCAGACATAATATCACAGGGAGGACCGGTCGGTGCAAGAAAAGAAACTCGGTGATTATATCGTTACGGTGGACAAAATCAACAAGACCTTTCCCAACGGCGTTTGTGCCTTGCGAGACTTTTCCACCAGAATACGCCGCAGTGAAGTGGTGGTCATCATCGGACCGTCCGGTTCGGGGAAATCCACCTTTTTGCGTTGTCTCAATGGATTGGAAGAGATCGATAGCGGCTCGATCGTTATCGACAATGTCCCGCTTGACGAAAAAAAGAAAAACCGTTGGGAGATCCGCAAAGAGGTCGGAATGGTTTTCCAGTCGTTTAATCTGTTTCCCCATAAGACCGTGCTCGCAAACATAACCCTGGCCCCAAAGCTTGTGCGTAAAAAAAGCAACGATGAGGCCACAGAGATGGCCATGGACCTCCTGAAGAAAGTCAATATTCCGGAGAAGGCAGACAGTTACCCTTCGCAGCTTAGCGGGGGGCAGCAGCAACGGGTGGCAATTGCCAGGGCCCTGGCAATGCATCCGAAAGTCATGATGTTCGATGAAGCCACGTCGGCTCTCGATCCTGAAATGATCGGTGAAGTTTTGGACGTTATGAAAAACCTTGCCGGAGAAGGAATGACCATGATCGTGGTAACCCATGAAATGGGATTTGCCCGTGAAGTCAGCGACCGGGTGATTTTTATGGAAGATGGCTATATTGTCGAGGAAGGCACGGCAGAGCATTTTTTCACAAACCCGCAGAAAGAGCGGACAAAGCTTTTTCTCAGCCAGATTTTATAGAAAAAGAGGATGAAAGGAGGTGAAATTTCGTTTTCTGGATTCCTGACTAGGAGACTGTGTCGTAATCGACAAAACGACACATATTGCTGTTTTGTCATTCCGGGCTTGACCCGGAATCCAGAGTTTTTTCAGATTATTATGCAACTGGATGCCGGATCGAGTCCGGCATGACAGGCGGAATTTAAGCGCTTTTGTGAATTACGACACAGTCTGCTAAGCGGGAATGACAATAAAAAAATAAATATGAAATAGAAACTAGGCAGTCATACCCGCGAAGGCGGGTATCCAGACATTAAAATGACTTATTAAGAGTTCATCAAAGCTAGCTTATTGAAAAGGAGGGCATAATGAAAAAAAGAGTATTCGTTTCAGGAATGGTTCTGGTTTGTGTGGTTATCTTGGGCCTGGCTGCCACGGCTTCTGCCGGGGAAACCCAAAGAAAGCTGACCGCAGAAAGCGCCATCGAGCAGATCGCCAAGCGCGGCGTCATTAAGGTGGGGATGGACGTTTTCGTGCCCTGGGCCATGAAAGATAAAAAAGGTGAGTTGATCGGCTTTGAGATCGATATCGCCAAAAAGCTGGCCGAGGATTTGGGCGTCAAGGTGGAGTTTGTGCCTACGAAATGGTCCGGGATTATCCCTGCCCTGATTACCGGCAAGTTTGATGTGCTGATCGGTGGGATGACCATCACCACCAAACGAAACCTCAAGATCAATTTCACGAGACCGTATTACTATACGGAGCAGGGATTGATGGCGCACAAACAAAAAGCGGCCGGCTTTAAGGTCTCCGACTTCAACAGTCCCGATGTCACCATCGCCGCCAGGTTGGGTTCGACGGCCGCAA
The DNA here is from genome assembly GCA_050116155.1 of Desulfobacterales bacterium. Classification (GTDB taxonomy): domain Bacteria; phylum Desulfobacterota; class Desulfobacteria; order Desulfobacterales; family JAHEIW01. Next base: position 9,417 of record JASFPE010000001.1, on the reverse strand, counting down.
TTGCCGCCAAGCAAAAATTTCCAAAGGCAAAAATCCGCTTATTTGACGATGAACCCGCGGCCGTCCAGGAGCTGCGCAATGGAAACGTGCACGCCATGGTTTCTGCGCAACCCCTGCCGTCATCGACGGCCATCGATTATCCGGACACCATCATGGTTTACGATGAAGTCATGATGTATGAGGCCATCGGCATTGGTGTGCGCAAAGGCGATGTCGATACGATCAACTTAATCAACAACTGGATTGAGATTAATCGAAACAACGGTTGGATTCAAAGCAAATACGCATACTGGTTCAAATCAAAGGACTGGAAGAGTCTGATTGAATAGCTTTTAGTATTATGACCTACAAAAATGTTGCGTAAGTCGTGTAGTATATTGGGGTTCGGTTGAGATCTTTAAACAACACAAGGTCTAGGGTTTCAGGTGTCAGTGTTCAGGTGTCAGGATTACGAACTGATGACCCGTGGCCTGACACCTGACACCCGAAACCTGAAACCTAAAATAAAGCCATGATTTATAGATTACTTGCGAAACACAACACTAGTTCTTTGTTGTAAAGGAAATACGAGAAATACTGTGCTGCAAAAGAAAAGTAAGATTACGACGCTTGACGTTTTTGTATTGCTCGCGCTGCTTGGTGCCCTGGTGTATGTGGTGTATCAGGTCAAAGTCAAGCTCAACTATAACTGGCAATGGGGAATCATCCCCCAGTATCTCTTTCGTTACGATGCCGAATCCGGAAAGTGGGTATCTAACTACCTGATCCACGGGCTGTTGACCACCCTGCGGTTGAGCTTCTGGGGGACCTTTCTGGCTATCATCCTCGGCACCACGATGGGATTGCTGCGGGTCAGCAAAAGCCTCTTTCACAGAATGATCGCGCGCTCCTATGTCGAGCTCATGCGCAACCTGCCGCCTTTGGTTATTATCTTTATTTTCTATTTCTTCATCAGCGACCAGATCATGCCGATCATCGGTCTTGATGATTTTCTCAGATCCAGCTCTTCGGGAACCCAGCGCCTGTTTGCGGCGCTCTTTTCACCGCCGCAATTCGCGTCTGCTTTCATCTCAGCGCTTTTCACGCTGGCCATTTTTGAAGGCGCCTATATCACGGAAATCGTGCGGGCCGGCATCGAATCGGTGGAAAAAGGTCAATGGGAAGCCTCCTATACGCTGGGCCTGTCAAAATATCATACCATGCGGCACATTATCCTGCCCCAGGCCATGCAACGGCTCTTACCGGCCATGGCCGGGCAGTTCATCTCTCTGATCAAAGACTCGGCCATCGTTTCGGTAATATCGATCCAGGAGTTATCCTACCAGGGCACGCAATTAATGGCCTCCACCTATCTCACCATCGAAATCTGGATTACCATCACCGCACTGTATCTGGTGATGACCCTGACATTTTCCCTCGGCGTCGGAAAACTGGAAGCCTATATGGCAAAAAGCCAGGCCTGACCCAATTGAGCGCTTTTCGCTCAATCTGGAGGTATTGGTTAATTGTGATTTGTTATTGGCACAGCGGGCTGGCTTTTGGCGAGCCTGGATGATATGGTGTTTTATTTCACTTTTCTAAAATAATAAATCTTTTCTGAAAACCCGAAATTAAAGATTGAGAAAACAATTCTGCATAACACGAATCTGACCGAAATCGCTGCGCAGGTGGCCAATTCATTCGTCTCAACGAAAGGAGGAAACAATTGGAGAAAAAACGTGTTGGGATCGTCCTTTTTGAAGACATCGAAGTGCTCGACTTTTGTGGTCCGTTTGAGGTTTTCTCCGTCGCTCGTCTTAATGAAGAGAAGCGCAGAGAAGAACCTGCACCCTTTGAAGTATGGTTGGTGGCTGAGTATCCTGAGCCTGTCACGACGACAGGCAACATGAAAGTGATTCCAGATTACACTTTTGAGAACTGTCCTCCCCTTGATATCCTTGTTGTACCCGGGGGCTGGGGAACGCGTAAGGAATTGAACAACCCGACCATGCTTGAATGGCTGCGCGCTCGCGCAGCGGAAGTCGAAACACTGACTTCTGTTTGTACCGGATCGATGCTGTTGGGATTCGCCGGGCTGCTGAACGGGCTGCACGCGACCACTCACTGGCGATCGTTAAACTGGATGCGTGATGCCTTTCCGGAGGTGACTGTGGAATTCCAAAAACATGTCGTCGAAGACGGCCACGTGGTGACGTCGGCAGGCATCTCAGCGGGCATCGATATGGCACTCAAGGTGGTAGCCCGATACTTCGGTGAAAATATCGCCCGGGCTACGGCCCGGCATATGGAGTATCCTTATCCGGACAGCAATGAACGTCGGATACACCATTGAGCCCATCTCATTACGGCGCGATGGGTGCAACAGGTTGCGTCATTCTCTAAACGAATATAGCAATCCTAAGAAGATACCGATGTTTTTTCAGTCTGCCGAATCACGAGGACGATCATAGCTATGGCGGGTATCAATGCCAATGCTGAAAGGATACCTTTAGGATAGAACAAGATAAATAGCGATATCAGGAGGACTAAAAACCTTGCAGGAAGATCATACATTTTACGTTTAAAAAGATTACCGTGGATGGCGGCAGCTGCTGTCGAGCATCCAATTATTAGCACACCCAGAGCAGCCAGTTGTGCCCAACCGGGTTTTAACAACAAAATATCCCAATTGAAAATCGCGAATGTGAGGAAGAAAAAAGGAAGAGATATTTGCAGCGTGACCATCATCGTCTTCATGAAGGAGGCACCTGAAATACGGGAAGCAACCGCAGCCACGAGTGATGTGGGTGGCGAATATTCGGATATGACCGCTATGAAAAATAAGAAGAAATGAGCTACCCAGGGGTTGATCCCGATTCGTGTCATCGGCGGGATGACGATCACAGCTGAGAGGATGTAACAGGCCGACGGAGGTATTCCCAGCCCTAAGAAGACCCCAATGGCGAACCCCACTCCGATAAGGGCTACGACATGAAATTCTCCGACCGTTGCCAGCAGTCCCATTAGCTTAATCATCCATCCACTAACCACGAACATATTCACCATCACCCCGAGCATGGCGAGCAAGAGAACCAGCGGAGCAGTGACTCCGGCAAATCCCTCTAAGGCCCGGCGCAAACACATCGCCCATTCCTTTATCTTATCCCAGATCGTCCCGGGATGGAGATATATGCGGAACAGGGAGGCGGTGATAAAGAGACCGAGCGCAATGTTAAGTGCGGCTCTGGATGCTTCGTACCAAAGCACACCCATCAAAAAGATCAAAACTCCGATGAAGGCAAAGAACACCGCCGTGTTGACCACGTCCATTTTGGAGAATCTTTCGATAACGGAAACCACTGCTGAATCCGGGCGGCTTCCCTTTCCCCGCAGGAAGCGCGCTGTAAAGAGGTAAACCGATAGGGATATGATGCCAAAGAAAATGAGTGCCGGCGCATATCCCCGAGCGATAACCTCGAAATACGTCACGCCGAGAAAGTCAGCCATGAGGAAACCGGCGATTGCCATGACCGGTGGCATGAGCAGGCCGCCTAGCGAAGCTGAAGCTTCCACAGCACCGGCGTGAAGAGCGGGAAAACCTGCTTTTTTCATCAACGGTATGGTGTATTGCCCGGTGATGGCTGCATTCGCTGCTCCCGATCCACTACAGGTAGCAATTGCCATCGAAGTCACCACCGCCGTTTGGGGGATGAGGCTTTTACGTTTAGCAAATATCCCGGTGAATGTTTTGATAATAGATTCCTGAACACCAAATCCCTGTGCAATTCCCAAAAACATGAAAAATGCCGCGATAACGCCGACCCCGATCTGGGCATACGTTCCAAAGAGGCCCAATGAGATCTCAATGGAAGAAGATGTAATAACTCTTGTCCAGGAGACGCCGGGATGACCGAGTATACCCGGGAAAATCCGCCCGTAAACGGAATAGAGCATGAGAAACAGGATGAGCCAAAAGAGCAGGCCATGGTCCCGGCGGGTGTATTCGAGTACGAGACCCAGCATCATCGCTCCTACGATTTTGTCAGTCGTGTTGAAGAAACCTGCTCTGTCATAAATGAGGGCATCAAACTCCACGCGCATGTATATGAGCGAAAAGATGCACATAGCGATGTAAACGCCGGCGATGGCAATATTGGGTTTAAGTCCCAGACGGGGATACGGCAGCTCTCCGGCGACAAAGAAATTCAATACCCACAGCACGTAGGCCATCGGCACAAGAGTTACGCCAAGGAGCATGGTTCCCCCCAAGCCGGTCATGAAATAATGTAGCGAAAAAATTAAATAGACGACAGTGGCAATAAGATAGGAGGGGATTATGAATTTACGCATTTCAGCCAATGAATTCGCTCTATTTGATGACGTATTTTTTTCCATCTGTTCGCTCCCTACGGTGTTTAAAAGCTGTTTCAAAATTGCATCTGGCGTTCCCGCCGTTGGCGGGACTGCGTTGCGATTCGGTTTAAAATAAGCTGCTCACCCCCCTGTAAGCCGGGACTCCGCTTTTAAACCGCATCGGTCCGCCTGCGGCGAACCCGTGAATGCCATCTACAATTTTGAAACAGCCTCTAGAAAAGAGTGAACTCACCCCTTTTCGACCTTTTACAGGGGTGAGCCCACCATGATGAGCGCTTAACGACTCCTTACTTTTTCCAAAAAGATCATTTCGCCTTGGCTTTCATCGCCTTTATCGCTTCCTTGATCGTTGCGTCGGTAGCTATTATCCAGGATGAATCCCACAAGCCCTTTTCCTTCAGATACTTCGCCAATCCCGGATGTACTGGCATCTCGGGAATGCTTTGGATCCCCTTGACCTGGAACCCGGCGAAGTCTGCAGCCAGAGGTCCGAATCCGGGGTCCAGCCTGGTTAGATCAGCCGCTGCGGCTTCAAATACTTTGAGTGTTCTATAAACGTCCTCTGCCGGGAAATTGAGACTGTGGTGGTAACCGAAGTAAAAAGGCACGCCATAGAGCTCATCCACTCCCAGGTCTCTGGTATATGCTTTCTTCATGTTGATCTTCGCGGGGGCAAAACCGGCCGCTGTAAGCTTCTTGATTTGTTCCGGGGTTGGATTCACTCCCTGCAGGGGAGTTGCCACATCAAGCACCTTGAGCCAGCCAGCCAGCGAGACCAGAGCCGTTGTGTAAGCTGCGGTGGCGTCTATGGTTCCCGCTCTTAGAGCATCCGCGGCCTTCGACATATCAATTTCGACGTGCTCGATATCCAGGCCACAGACGTCCTCCATTGCCCTGTGGATGTTGATATTGTTCATGTATCCCGACTTGGTCATATAGATTTTTTTGCCGTTCAAATCATCCCAGCTGCGGAATTTGTCTTTGTTCTCCGGTAAAGTCAATATATGTGTCTCCATGGTGTAGCTCCAGAAAGACTGTACCGGCATTTGCTTTACGTTGGGTTCAAAGCCTTCAAATGGTTTTACAAACGCGTACAATTTTCTCAATCCCGGCTCAGCCGAATACACGGATTCCAGATCACCCACGAGAAAGCTCTTGATGTTTGCAGTGGTTGTCGCAAATGGGTAAACGGTAACGTCGTAATCCGGCAGACCCCTTCGGAGGAAATCTGACATGAAAGCGCCTACTCTGTAACCGTAGGCCCCTGGATTAGAGGTTCCCCATCGCCACATTTTTTTCTCAGCTGCCGCAGCAGGGCCAGATAAAACAAATACCGATACTAACAGCAGGGCCAGTAACAAAACCAATCCCAATTTAAGTTTCTTCATTTTTAGCTCCTTTTCTTTATTCTTGATTTAAGATCTTCGCGTTCAGAACTATCTACACCAAAAATTACCACCTCCCTTGCCATTTTATTAAGTTGTTTATTTTGCCCCGACTGGAATAGTAAAGCAGAGCTTCCGTAAAAAGATCTCCACTATTCCCAACAAAACCTTTCCTGATGAGAAATGATAATAAGTCCCTTTTGTGAGGCGAAATGTAACGAATTTCCCCTGGTGAGTCAATGGGAAAGTCGCCCATCATATGGTGGCCCTCCTTTTTAGACCTACAGCCTACATTAGACCGATGAGGGGAAGACATTCAGATGAGAGAAAGCCAACTTACCTGCCCCCCCTTTTTTTTATTGCCTGTTGCTCAGGAAATCGACCGCGCAACAGGCATGAATCGCCGCGCCGAGAGGCATGACCTCTTCGTCAAAATTAAATAACGGGCTATGAAGGGGATGGGTGAAATTCATGGCGGGATTTGAGGTTCCCAGGAGCCAGTGAGCCCCCGGGACTTTCTGATGGAAGTAGGACACGTCTTCTCCGGTCATGCTGGGGGATTGCATGTCGATCACGTTATCGGCCGTCATAATTTTCGCCGCCGAATCCCTTAATTGCGCTGCCAGCTCCGGGTGGTTGAACACCGCGGGATACTCCATCTTCACCGTGAGCCGGCAGGCTCCCCCGCTGCTGCGGGCAACCCCCTGGGCCACCTCGTCGAGACATGCGGCCAGCTCCTCTCGCTTTTCAGGATTGAGGGTTCGGATCGTGCCCGTCAGCGTGACTTCGTCAGGAATAATATTGCTGGCCGTTCCGCCGTTAACGCTACAAAATGAGATGATCGTGGGATCCTGGGGATCTATTCTTCTGGAGACGATGGTTTGACCGGCCATGATCACCATCCCGGCCATCATGACGGGATCCACGCTTTCATGGGGGTTGGCCACATGGCCGCCCTTTCCGATCATATTCAAGATAAATCCAGCCGATGAAATCGTGCTGAAGCCGGATTTTATCCCGATGGTTCCCTGGGCCAAATCCGGACACAGGTGCAGCGAAAAGATGCCATCGACAACAGGATCTCTGAGGACGCCATCGGCTATCATGGGAATGGCTCCCCCGGGAGCCTTGTCTTCACTGGGCTGAAAAAGGAACTTTACGTTGCCTTCGAGAGAATCCGAAAATTTACACAACAGGTTGGCAGCCCCCAATAAAATAGCCGTATGCCCGTCGTGGCCGCAGCAATGCGCGACCCCGCGCTTGACCGAGGCATAGGGGACGCTATTTTTCTCTTCCATGGGAAGGGCATCCATATCCGCCCGCAGGGCAACACAGTTGTCCGCTTCCCGGGTAGACAGCAGGCCAACGACCCCGTAACCGCCGACGCCGGTGCGTACCTCGAGTCCGAGATGCTTTAAATAATCAGCGACAATCCGCGATGTTCGAACCTCCTGGGTTCCGAGCTCGGGATGCTGGTGGAGATCCCTGCGGATTTCCCGCATCTGGTTAAGAAGGTTTCCGGCTTCCTGTAAAAATGGATTCGGCTTCATTCTGTCTTTAGCGATACCTTATCAACAATTTGTCGTCAATGCGCCGTTCTCGATACTAGATGCTTGATGCTCGTTAACGGCTCGTCCTCGATTTTATTTCAATGGACTACATGCCAACAATTCAATCATCGAGTATCGAGCATCGAGCATCTGATCGTTGATAATAAAATATATTCTCTGCTTTAAGCCCCTTATATTTCCCGCAAATTAACTCTTCTGTGAGGAAATTTTTTCAATTCGAACCGGAACGGCCTTCAATAAAGGAAAACCACTGATGGGGTCATTGATGTCATCATATGTGACCAGATTAACATTGCCGTCCTGCCAACCGTGCGGGATTTCAACGAAACCCGGTAAAATTTGGTTCTGATCGACTATTTTTGCCTGCACCTCCACAGAGCCGATTTCCGAGATGACCTTAACCCGTTCCGTGTTTTTAATTCCCAGTCTCTCGGCATCCGCGGGATTCATCTCCACTTGCGCACCAGGAAAGGCTTTACGAAACTTTGGAATATTGTGATATCTCGAATGGAAGTAGAGCGGGTTGCGGGCACCGGTGTTTAGAACAAAGGGAAAATCTTTGTCAGGGTGACGAAGGTAGCGGGGTGGAATATATCTCGAGATCTCCGGGAGATTGCGTTTTTTCAGGTATGGCGATGTAAATTCAACTTTTCCGGATTGCGTCGGAAAGGGCTGAATCTCATACTTCTTATAGCGGACAGGCTTGTAAACAAGGCCTTCGGGATGATTCTTTAAATCTTCCAGAGAGATGCCCGTCGGTTCAAGTATCCAGCGGTTGACCTGCTCTTCGTTTTCCCATGGAAAATATTCCTGCCCGAAACCGAGGTGGTGGGCCAAATCATGCCACAGGGAGTACTCATCATGTACATCCGAAACCTCAGCCACTTTGGTGGTGAGTGCAACTGATTGGTATTTTGGGAAAAAATGGAGTTCGGACCTTTCAATAAAAGTCGCCGCCGGAAAGACATAATGTGCCAATTTTGCGGTTTCGGTCAAAAATAGGTCATTGACCACCAGAAGATCTAGTGACGATAGGGCTGCCACAACTTTTTTGGTGTTGGGATTGTTAATCGCTGGATTGGCGGCCGTCATGATGATCCCTTTCAGGGGATATTCACCCTTGCCCAGCATGTAATCCATGGCCGTCATCGTGTGGCATTCCCAGCGGTAATCATAAAGTACCGGAAACCTATCCGACCCGATCGGTTTCTGATCGCGGAGGGAAATCTCGTCACACAAAGAGAGTTTGCGCTCACCCATTGCTTCGCGCCATGTGAAGCCTCCCTTGATATCCAGGGCCCCGCAAAGGGCTCCCAGGCAAGCGATGGTGCGGACATCGTTGACACCATTTTCGTGATGTTCCAACCCAATTCCGGGGAAAATGACTATTTTGGGCAGGTTGTCCATGATCATGCTGGCGATCGTATTAATGGTGTCCCTGTCCACTCCGGTCTGTTGCGCTACGAATTCCGGGGTGAATTTCTCGGCGTAGCGGGCAAAGGCTTCAAAGCCGATCGAATATTTTTCGATGAATTCTCGATCATAGGCATTGGTCTCTATCAGGTACCGGCTCAAGCCCCAGGCCAGGGCGCCATCGGATCCGGGTCGGGGGCGTGCAACAATATCGGCCCGTTTCGTGGTTTTATTCAGACGGGGATCGATCACGATGAGCTTGGCACCCCTTTTTTGAGCTTTCGCAACCTCCCGCATATACGTCGAATGGCTTACGGAGAGATTGGTACCCCAGAGGATAGTAAGATCCGCACCTTCAAACTCCGGATGAGAATTCCAGAACCCGTGCACCAGCAAAAAACCCAGGTAGCGGCCGTTAAAACAGGCAGAATCATTTGACAGATAATTCGGAGATCCAAAGGCATGGATAAAACGTCTGGCATAATCCTCCTCCTGGAGATACCCGATCGCCTCTCCCTTCCAAACCCCCAGGGACCTGGCCCCATATTCCTGCCGAATGTGAAGAATTTTCTCTGCGATCTCATCTAAAGCCTGTTCCCGGGAGATCTCAATGAAAGAACCATCGGGCTTTTTTTTGAGCGGCTTTAAAAGTCGATCCTCATGGTAAAAAAGTTCTTTGGCCGCCCGGCCTTTCG